>JAAHHL010000232.1 GCA_010672185.1 Caldora sp. SIO3E6
ATTGGGAATTGGGAATTGGGAATTGGGAATTGGGAATTGGGAATTGGGAATTGGGAATTGGGAATTGGGAATTGGGAATTGGGAATTGGGAATTGGGAATTGGGAATTGGGAATTGGGAATTGGCAACAGGTAATATATCACCTACCACCTACTACCTAACACCTACCACCTACCACCTACCACCTACCACCTACCACCTAACACCTACTCCCTCAGGCAACAATCAACGAAAGGTTGTTGAGAGATATCCTCTAGCTCCACTGACTTTAACAGTTCTTCCCACTCAGTTGGATTGGATTCTCGCAAATCCGCCAGAAGAGTTAGAGTTTCGTGCCAAATCTTAGCTTGGCAATACAGTAGAGCTTGTTCTAGGAGGTCAGATTCCTGTTTTAGCATAGTTTGCAATTCTGGATTAAGTTCAGTGCGCTGGAACCAGCCTTGGACAAAGGGTTCGCGGCTACGCTCATCAGGATCGCAGATTAGGGAGAAGTACCATTGATAATTCTTGCCAATTTCGAGAGAGACGGTTTTTGGCAGGCTCAATCTCAAGATACCTGGAGTTTTGGGTAGCAGGATATTTTTTCTGTAAACCGTATTATCCTGTTCGTCATAGACTGCTAATTCTGCTTCTGCAAATTTACCAGTTTCTGGAATATAGATAAACAATGTTGGATGAGCAGCAACAGTGGTTACTAGGTGATTGGGAGGCATTAAGACGGTCATCTTTGTCGGTAGGCTAAATGCCTTGGGGCAAGGGGTTCGCGCCTCACCTCTGCCATCAGAATGTCTTCTACCCGGTAAAAATTGGCTGTCTTTCGGGGGAAATTCGAGACTTAGTTGCCATTCTGGATAGGGTTGGGCTAACAGTTGAGAAGGCAGGCTAGAGAAAATTACCGGTACAGTGGCGATGACAGCAGCAAGCTTACCCATGATGAGTTAACCTCCCTGTTTAACTCAGTTACCAGCCTCTTTTCGGATGAGAAAAAGGTTAAGGGTTCAAGGGACAAGAATTGATCCCCTTTCCCTTAACCTTCTTCAAGCTGTTAGTCCAGTATTCCGGAAAAAGGCTTTACCTTTTCCCCCTTTTTTTCTTTTAAGGCAGAAGGCAGAAGGCAGGAGGCAGGAGGCAGGAGGCAGAAGGCAGGAGGCAGAAGGCAGGAGGCAGAAGGCAGGAGGCAGAAGGAGATGATAAAAGTTTAGGCGGACATAATCTAAAAGATAAAAATCCCATCTCCCCATCTCCCCATCTCCGCGTCCCCGCGTCCCCGCGTCCCCTTCTAGGTTCCAGAGGTCCAAGAGTTCATGTACTCAATCTGCTCTGGTGTCAGGGTATCAATGGCAATACCCATTGCTTGCAACTTCAGTCGAGCAATTTCTTTGTCCACCTCAACAGGAATGGAGTGTAAACCCGGTTCCAGGCTACCTTTGTTCTTCACTAGGTATTCACAAGCTAATGCTTGGTTGGCGAAGCTCATATCCATCACCGCACTGGGATGTCCTTCTGCTGCTGCTAAGTTTACTAAGCGTCCTTCTCCTAGCACTACAACAGATTTGCCACTCTTGAGGCAATATTGCTGAGTGAAAGGACGGACATCTTTGACTTCAGAAGACATTTCGCCCAAGGACTTAAGGTCAATTTCAATGTCGAAGTGTCCAGAGTTGGCAACCATTGCTCCGTCTTTCATTACCTCGAAATGCTCGGGACGAATAACGTGCTTGTTACCAGTAACGGTGATAAATAAGTCTCCTTGGGGTGCTGCTTGTTCCATAGGCAATACCCGGAAGCCATCCATAATTGCCTCAATCGCCTTGGTGGGGTCAATTTCGGTAACAATGACGTTAGCTCCTAGTCCCTTGCCTCGCATGGCGACTCCTTTGCCGCACCAGCCGTAACCAGCTACTACTAGGGTTTTACCAGCAAGTAAGACGTTAGTGGCACGAATGACACCATCCAGGGTAGATTGTCCTGTACCGTAGCGGTTGTCAAAGAAATGCTTAGTATCAGCATCGTTGACGTTCATCGCAGGGAAAGTTAGCACCCCGTCATTGAACATAGCCAGCAGACGGACAATACCGGTGGTGGTTTCTTCGGTTGTGCCGATGATCTCGCTAATCTGACTTTGTCTGTCTTTCACCAAACTGGCAGTAACATCGCTGCCGTCATCGATAATGATATTGGGGCGATGGTCGAGAGCGATTTCAACGTGGCGGTTATAAGTCTCGCTGTCTTCTCCTTTGATAGCAAAGACAGGAATATCATAATCGGCAACCAAGCTAGCAGCTACATCATCTTGAGTGGAGAGAGGATTGCTAGCAATCAAAACGGCATCAGCACCACCGTTTTTCAGAGCGATCGCTAAATGAGCTGTTTCTGTGGTCACATGGCAACAAGCCACCAAACGAATACCGGCGAAGGGCTTTTCCTTAGCATAACGTTCTTGAATTTGCCGTAGTACAGGCATTTCCCGTCCAGCCCATTCAATCCGCTGCTTACCAAAGGGAGCAAGGGAAAGGTCTTTAACTTCGTGTCTTAGTTTAGTAGGAGTTGCAATCATTTTTAGCTTGTTAACGAAAGTGCTTTTTCTAGTCTTAACTAGGTTACTTCATCTTGTGGAAGCTGTCTTTGACGCTCCTCAACCATTAGGTAGAGGATTTTTGCTTCAACGGGAGTCTCACGACTTTACCCGACCCAAGCATACATAGACTGCCCAACTGTTTGATACGAGATTTAACGAAGCTCTTACTACGACTCCCACTTTTATACAAGATTTAGGATTTGTACTACCAGGGTTCCGGAACAGGAGTTGTCCGCTTGACCAACTTCGTTTTAAGATATGCGCCTTACGGCCATCGTAAATTTTACCACAAAAAGCTGTTATAGAAAACAATTACTTGGGGAAATTTGTGCAAAAACCTGTTAAGTATTGGGTGTTAAAAGCTTACTTTCCCAATCTTCTTACCTTTTACCTCTTGCTTCGAGTCTCAGAGCTTTTTTGCTGAGTTTGGGCAAAACGCGATCGCAAACAAAGAGGGTTCCAGAAGCCACACACAAGGGAATAATCAACAGATTCAGCACCGGCACACTCATTAACCCCAAACACACCAAACTAAAGCTAGCACTAGCAGGTAATGCACCTAAGACAATCTTTAGTTTCTTCCGAAATTTCAGGCGTCGGCGCTCCAAAGGACCATCGAAAAAATCGAGACAAGTAATTGTTGCCGTGATGATAATACCACCAACTGTTGCTACAAATGTCCCGATTCCAGGTAACCAATTCAGTAGCAACAATGGCACTCCCACTCCCAGGAGCAGCAATAGTTTTTTCACTTCAAAAAGAATTGCTCGCCCAATATCCCGAACCAGTCCTACCTCAACTATCTGTACTTCACCGGTACGTAGCTCCTCCAGCTTTTCCGAGAGTTGACCATACCAAGGCGCTCCCAACAAGGTGCCAAATTGCAACAGCAAAAAGCCAATTACTAACAGCAATCCCACGATCAACAGAAAGCGCAGTAAAAAACCTAAACCGATGATCAAGAATGCTAAGTAGTTCAACCAAGCTGGCAAGTCAGCGATGAGTCTGTCAAACCAATTATTGAGATGGACTGTCAGGCTCTCAACCCCACGCCAACCAGGCAGTAATAACCCTGCATATAGGGCAATGCCAACAATCAAATTTACCAGAATGGGGATAACCATGTAACCCCATAGACGAGGTGTGCGCTGGAAAACCATCAGTGCCCGCAAAGGGTAAGTTGCCCCTGCCAGTAACCCAAATCCGCCAAGTGCTCTGCCCATAGTGAGGTTCTCTGCTATCCGCTAAACAATAATGATCTTAAGATCATCACTGGGGAAGCTGGGGCTGTAACATCTAACACCTACCACCCAATACCTTTTCAAGAATACTCTATCCTCAGAGGGGTGCAGAATATGAGATCTTTTCATCAATAGAGTTAAAATTTAATTTAGTTCGCTGGATGAAAATGGATATTGCAGATGAACGAAACATTCATAAGCTACAGCCCCCAAGACAGCAAATTCGTTCGCCGAATTGTTAATGCGCTCAATGAGGCAGGAATAAACACTTGGTTTGAAATGGAGGATATTAGACCAACAACGAAGTGGAAGCAGGAGATACTATTAGGTGTTCAAACTTGCCACAACTTTGTTTTTATCATTAGTCCTGATTCCATCGCCTCGCCCTATTGTGAGATGGAACTCAACTATGCTCTTCTACACAACAAGCGACTAATTCCCGTATTATACAAACACGCTGAAGGAATTCCTCCAGTGCTACGGGAGCCTAGCTGGATATTTTTCCATAACTTTAGCCAGGGGATGGAAGATTTGCTTTTAGTGCTTGAGAGTTCCTTTGGTGCTAGTCTTGGTAACCGCTTAGACGCTGCCATTTTCATTGAAACTCAAGATACTCATAGCCGCTCATTCTTTTTATATAGGAATCATTATCTAGTAGGACGCAATCCTAAAGGGAATATTGGTAATACCGGAATTATTCTGATTAATGATAAATATGTCTCCCGTTCCCATCTTGAGTTGAAACTAGATGGAGGAAAGTGGCATGCTGTAGATTGTTATTCCAGAAACGGTTGTTCCATCAATGGGAGTAGGCTAAGAGAGGGACAAAAGAAGCCATTGCGGCACGGAGATCGCATTATGCTGACTCCAGTAACCAAATTGATTTATGAGGAAATTCAGCCTAACAATTGGATTGTTAATGGGAATGAAAGAGAAACTACACCGGAAAGGGTGGAACAATTACCAGCAACCTGTTAATGGAGAATGGGGAATGGGGAATGGGGAATGGAGAATGGAGAATGGAGAATGGAGAATTGGGAATAGGAGATTTATCTCACGGATTCGAGAACTGCTATGTACCATCTAAGAATAGGTGAATTCCTATTACTCGCAACTCTTGGTGCGTTACACTGCGCTAACACACCCTATAATAGTACTAAAGTATTGGTTATTTAAGGATTCAGCGCCCCCATTTCAACTACATACCAGAACCATCCAAAAACTGCCTAATTTCCTTATCTTGGAGGCGACAATTTTGACCTGCAGTAGTTTTTGCTTCAAAGGTGGAACATTCTACAGATAAAGCATCAGTCAAGGAAGCCATTGCCAATTGTTTACTAGACAACTCTTGTAATTGTTGCTCTAGAGACTCAATCCTGTCTACTAAAGTACGAATAACCTGGGCTTCGGAGTCAGGTAGACAACCATGCTCTAGTGGGTTTACTCGAACACCTGAACGATAGATAACTCTACCAGGAATACCTACTACTGTACAGTCAGAAGGGACATCTCGCAGTACAACAGAGCCTGCTCCGATACGAACATTATTACCAATCTGGATGTTACCTAAAACCTTAGCACCCGCACCAACTACCACATTTTCTCCTAGGGTAGGATGGCGCTTGCCACTTTCCTTACCAGTACCACCAAGGGTGACACCTTGGTAGATGAGGCTATAATCTCCAATAATGGCGGTTTCTCCAATGACGACACCCATGCCGTGGTCAATGAAAACCCCCTTACCAATAGTCGCACCAGGATGAATTTCAATACCAGTCACAAAGCGGGAAAACTGGGAAATTAATCTGGGAATAAAGGGAATTCCCAAAATATGTAGCCAGTGACAAAAACGGTGAGATAATAGTGCCTGCAAACCAGGGTAGCAGAACAACACTTCTAGCCAGTTACGAGCGGCAGGGTCGCGCTCAAAGATAATACGAAAGTCAGTAATTAGGGCAGATAGCACAAGTAAATTACCCAACGTAAGGTACAACCACTGACTATCTTAATCTTTCCTTGCTACTCTCGCACAGTTAGGGTGTAATTGAGCATTTTTGCCGAATCAACTGTACCTACCCAAATCCAGTAAGTGCCAGCTTTCCAGGTTTGGTCTTTGATAATGGCATCATTAGTAGACTCTATCCCATCACCACAACGAAAGGTTTGGTTATCCGGTCCTTGTATAACTAAAGTTGTACCTTGTCCTTGACTGTTGACTTTGACAGTAAGATTGGAGAAATCTTGTTCTAAAACTAGCTTGTGATCAGGTGTGGTATCACCATAACCAATACAGGGATTACCGTTGCGATCGCTATTAGTTTTAGATGATAAGGGGAAAGAACCATTGGTATAGCCTCCAACTTGTCCTCCCTCTGAAGTAGGATTTGGGCTAAAACCAGGTGATAAAATCAAACTATCAAAATTTGCTTCTTTATTTTCCTCTTGGGATAAAGCAGGTATAGTGTTTAAGGTGACCATCAAAGTAATGATACCAATTACAGATAATCGCTGCATGATAAATCTCCTCCTAGTACCATTGCGCGGAATTCTAAATTCTAAATGTTAAAAAACCGTTTACTTGTAACCTTAACTTGATTTGGTCAATCTGAGGGGAGGTGAGGTGGCAGTATGTTATCTGCCACATTCTCTGTTCAATGGGTGATTACTTTTGTGGAGGTACTGTGCCGTTTACTATCTTAATCTTACTAGCGCTATTGAGTAATTGGTTGTTTTCAGAAGCTCTCGTATTGCTTTCGATAGATATCTTCAATTACTTGCAGCACCTAATCTCTTTCACACTGGTGGCTATATTGTTGTTATTTTTTTGGTGTTTTGGAGACTAACACTGGTAATTTGTCATTATATCATGTCCGTCTAATCGCTTACGACAAAAATTCTCCGCGTCCCCGCGTCCCCGCGTCCCCGCGTCAGCCTTAATGATAAGTATTCAACCGGACATGATATTAGTCCTTTGTCATTTGTTGTTTGTCAAGTATCGTTTGTCTCAATAACCAATGACTAATGACCAATGACCAATGACAAAGCAGCTTTTTGTGAGATGAGCTTAACATTTGCCTTAGAGAATCTTGCCTTCTTTATTAAGAATTATTGCTACTTTACTCAGATTCTCTAATAACTAGACCATAGTTAAACAGGGAACTTCGGCTAAACTTTTTCTATTATTGTTATTGCAACTAAGCTGTTCGCAGGGAATGACATCAGTAATAATTGTGGTAATTTTATCACTAGTATGCACTTCTAGTTTAGCCTTTTCAACGGCTTCAAATACTAGTCTCTGACCAGGAAAAACCACTCTCTCTAAATAGAAACTGGGAATATTGGTAATCCGAATTATTTGAATTCTGCCACTCTGGTTTGAATAGTAGCAAAGAAAACTTTCAGGGCAATTACCAGGAAATGAATTAAAAAGTTCGCTCATTATCATTTTTCAAAAAATTTATTCGCATATTCCAATAATTACTAAGTTTAGCTAAAAAAGTCATAATCTTTTGACTTTAATTAATATTTGTTATTGAAAATTAATGAAGTTACTGTAAATCCTAATCATTGACGGAAATTTTTTCCATATTTCTAAAGGATTATTTATGATTACTTGTGATAATCAGGAGGCAGGAGGCAGGAGGCAGGAGTAAGAAGACAGAAAGTTCTAATTATCTTCTTTTTCGACGTGGTATTTTTACCCTGTTACTTGTTACTTGTTACTTATTACTTGTTAGTTTTTTTGACACCTACATATGACTGATCTACCTCCTACACCTAACCCAGACTCCCAGACTGCGGAAAATACCCAAACATCACTAAGTTCCTGGCGCTGCTTAACGGGAGCAATGATTTCTGGAGGATTAGCCTTTGCTGCTTACTCCCTAACCTCCTCCATTGCTCAAACCTATGCAGATAAACCAATTGCTTCTAGTAATCCGACGGCAATTAATATTGCGATCGCGGTACGTACTTTAGTTGTAGGGGTGAGTAGTTTGGCAACCTTTGTCTTCGGTATTGCCACCGTTGGTTTGGTGGCTCTAGCGATCCAAATCTCAATTCAACATTGGAAAAGCCGCACAGCTTCGACTTCTGATTGATAATAGATAACTATAAGTCCAAGCAGGCATTATGCGATTAAAACTTTGGCAGTGGTTGGTATTAATCCTTCCCATGGCAATCATCGTCGGTTTTTTATTGATTGCAGCAGGAGCGCAAATCCACGCATGGGGCATTAGTTGGATTTGGGGGGTATTTATCTTCCTGTTATTGGGTTGGCGTTGGTTGTTAGTCAAATGGACTAAACCTACTATCCAGCAGATGGAAGCTGTTATGGCTCAAGTCGGGGAAGAAATTGAATCCACTGCAAGCAAGAGAACCAGCTTATCCGAGGGCAGCGATACCGCACATCAGATAGAAGCAGTACTCCAAGAAACCCTGAAAGCAACACAGCAGGATGCACCAATCTGGGAAGACTGGCAAATTTTTTGGGTAAGATGCCAAGAGCTAATTGTCGCGATCGCACAAGTTTACTATCCGGAAGTAAAATATCCCCTGCTGAACATCTATCTGCCGGAGGCTTATGGGTTGCTGCGAGGGACGGTGGATGATCTTGATTTGTGGATGCAAAAGTTATCCCCGGCTCTTAGTCAGGTTACA
>JAAHHL010000233.1 GCA_010672185.1 Caldora sp. SIO3E6
CCCATCTCCCTTGTCTCCCTTGTCTCCCCATCTCCCCATCTCCCTTGTCTCCCTTGTCTCCCCATCTCCCCATCTCCCCATCTCCCCATCTCCCCATCTCCCCATCTCCCCATCTCCCTTGTCTCCATACTTCACTTCGACTTAGCACCAGTCTTCTTCTTACTCATATGCTTATCGGCGTAAGCTTTAGCTTCGGTATCGGCTTGCTGTAATATGGCGGTAATTCCTGCTTCGCTTCCTGTAAGCGCTTTCACTTCATTTAATAGAGGAGTGAAGGTATCTCCGATAAAGTCAGTGTGAACAATAAATTCTTTAGACATAAGGGACTCAATAGCTGTTACCGCAGCGGTAATTACCTCATCTTCATCTAAGGGGTCTAGAGAATGGAGGGTATTTTGAGCTTTCATTTGATCATAGATTGCCTGAGTCCATCGCAGATTACTGGTAATTTCCCCATCGGCAAAGATAACCCCAAGTAATTCATTCCTCACCCTGCCTGTGCGAGTGGTTTGAGCGCCGTAGTGACGAGTGCGTAAAATATTGTTGAAGACATACAAGAAGCTGGCTTCGGTAGGGTCTTTTAAGGTGACAATACTAGGGAAAAATACCTGGGGTCTGATATGGTCTTGCTGATTGATACGACTAGTAACTTCACCGGGTTTAGTGCCATTTTCCCCTTTCGATGCCATTGTACCATTTTCAAAGGGAGCATTAAGGGTAAAGGTTTCGTGGGACTCATCAAAGGCTGTAATGGAAAAGGCAGTATCGACAACAACTTTAGATTTTTCTGAACCCGAGTCGCCAATGGCAAAACCGTAGATAATACAGTCAGGATTGTTCATGGCAAAACTGACGTTATACTCGCATTCTTCCGCTGTCATTAAGCCATAGTTCCGCAGTAATTCCCTACCGACTAAACGTTCGGGAGTAGATTGCTTACGTTTGAACATGGAGATGCGACTAATTGCAGTTTTGTCTTGCACTCCTGCTCTGACTCGTGCTTTATTGAGTTCTCCATCGGTTTGAAATAAGGGATAGGATTCAGTGACACGAATGGTGAGGAAGTGAACGTATTTTCCCATGGGTTTGTAGGGAATTTCTTGGTGGAATAGTTTGGCATCAACGGTTTTGAGGAAAGACATGATTAATTCTCCTTAGGTGTAAAAATTGTAGTGCGTTCGTATAGCGTGTACGTAGTGCAAACATCTTGCTCGCTTTGGTGTAATTTCAGGGAATATCTTGCTCACTTTGATAGGATTTAAAATCCAGTTGAGAAAATGGTATTAGTTTGCCCCCTAAATCCCCCAATTCTGGGGGACTTTGAATTATTTTTCACTTACTCAACAGAACTGGATTTAGTACAATTCCAGGGAGCAAGATGCTCCCACTACTATTTGTTAGTTACTCGCGTAACTTTTCCCTCCTGACTCTTGTTCCCCTCCTTGGAGGGGTTAGGGGTGGGTTCTCCTGCCTTCTAAGCAACAAGAGCCTGAACCAAAATGCGCATCAGTGGATCTAGATCATCGGGAACTCGATAAAGGTTTAATCCTTGCTCAATTTCTTTCGTTTCTCGGTGTAAAAGACCAAATTGCCAAATCGTACCAGTAGTTACTGCACCGAGTAGAATTGATTGTTCAGGAGTTCTCTCCCATTTGTCTAGAGCAATCATTTCTGCTATAAGCTGGGTAAAACCATAATCTAAGTCTTCCCGCTTGGCTTCAATTACTAGCAACTCCGTTGGACTTCTAAGCAGGTAATCCAAGTAACCTTGTAATTGCTCGTTAACCTTAATGGAGTACTCAATTCGTAATTGTGCTTTAGTATATCCAACTAACTGCAATATTACCTGGGAAGTCAGAACTACTCGACGAGAGGTTTCATTAACTAGGCTGACATAGGGCAAAACTCCTTCAATACGCGATCGCAGATTTTCTAAGTGGTCTAATTCACCAGGATATTGCGGTAAATTGAGTCGATTTCTTACAAAATTATACCCAAACTCATTAGCCAATTCATCGGGAGGAATTCTTAAGTCAAAAATTTGGCTGAAGGTATAAGATTGATTCAGGTCTAAAATGCGCATATTACCCATTATCCATCATCTATTAGCCATCATCTATTAGCAATTAGCCATTAGCCATCATCTATTAGCAATTATCCATTATCCATTATCCATTATCCATTCTCTTTATCATCTTCCAGCCTATACAAAAACTCACAAGTATCACGAATTAAGTTAATTTGTCGTCCGGCTAAACGAGCGCGATCGCCTGCAAAGGACTTTTCAAATACTTCCACAACAAAATACCGAGCAAAGTCTAAAATTGCCTCCCTTTCTGCTTCCCGTTTACTAAATATCCAGCGTCCCTCAGCAGTAGAGGAATGAACTCTTTCCATTAGTTTGAAAATTTCGGCGGCAACTGCTGCAATTAAGGCTTCACCTTGGAAAACTGTAGCTTCGGCTTTAAGGATAGTGTCGGCAGCAATATCAATTGGCTTTAAGACAGCATTAGCTTTCGGATTATATCGCTTATTGGCTCGGTAGAACTTACGGTATAATTCAGTAAGTTTTTGGGGATGGTTTAAATTTGATTCTGCTCCCACAATTAATTCCTCCGCATCAGCATTATATTTGGTGTAAGGGTCAAAACAGGGGTAAAATTGATAAGCATAGAGTCTAATTTTCTCAATCCGGGCTGTTTCTACACCTTGACGGCGAACCCAGCGGTTAAGGTAACTGAAAACGAAGAGAGGACTAGTGGCAAAATCTCTGGCGAGTTCGGTAAATTTACCCCAATTAGGGTCATAACCAGATTTACCTTGTTTGGCATTAACATCAAGGTGGATAGCATAAGCAGCGGTGAGTACATTTAAAGGTGCGGGATACTCAATACTGTTCTCTGTCCAACCTTCTAGGATATAATCAAGACGGAAGCGATCGCGTTTGGTGAGCATCCGGAAGGCATAAGGCGCACTATCGAGAAAAACGCTTTCTTCAAATTCGGCACCATCATTAAAGGGAGGAATCGGCGACTCGGAAACTACGGTTTTCACATCCAGAATCATGGGGAAGGCAAAGGCTAACCAACTCGGCATTACCCAAGATTCCGTATCCGTACTATCTCTTCCCGGTGGCATCGCCATAAAGTAAAATGTCATTGGTTGGTCTTCGGGATAGCTTAATTTGAAAGTTCGGTCCTTGCCTGGTTGAGGATTTTCCGCAATCAGGAAGGTATCCACACTTTGGTAGCGATCGCGTTGGAAGTCCCCTTGGAAGTTCTTCCTGATAAAATGGTTGCGGATACTGGTATCGAAACGAGTTTGAGCAATTCCACTGTAGGCTTTTTGCAGAAACTTATTTGTCTCTGGGGTGAAATAGTAGGTGGGATAAAAATAGAGGTAGCGGTATTTACCATCCTCAAATCGCTTACCAACGGCTTGGGTTTGATTCATCAAAATTTGCCGCAGCATCATCTCTAAACCGGCAATACTGGAAATATTGCGCTTGGCATTAGAACCTCCTAGCATTTGTTTATTGGTATACACCTGGGGAGTAAACAAAACCGCTGACTCCATTTGCTCAGTAACGGTGTAGGGAGAGTGGGAAATTGAACAAATTAACTGCCTGCCTCTACCGGGTTTCTTGGCAAGCTGGTAATTGGCTAATTCTTTAAGGAAGATATCCGCCTGTCTTTCAGAAGATTGCTCTCGATTACCGGTAAACGAATGTTTCTGTAAAATCTCCATCCCCCCCATCTCCCCATCTCCCCATCTCCGCGTCTCCGTGTCTCCGCGTCTCCGCGTCTCGAAACCTCCCCAAACGGGAAGCATCACCACCCGCCTTACCCATAGCCTCAAATCATCCCAACCATCTGGTAACTGGTACTCAGAAGTAATCGGTTGAGTGAGACTGGTAAGATAAGTAATTAATTCTTCACCGATTGGACGAATATCTTCTATCCCAGGATGCTTTTCCAGATACTTGGCGGCTAAAAAGTACCATTCGTAAGGCACACCCCCGGTATTTCCCTTAAGCTTATTTTCCTTAAGGCTTTCATTGATGCGCTGAATCTCTCGGATTGGGGGTAAATAGTCAGAGAGGTGCCAATATTCAGCAACTTTATGCACCAAATCCAGATAAGGGAGTTTTGGTAACTGCTTATTCTGCTTACAGGCTACCGCAATACGATTAACTCGCTCCCCCCAAATCTTGCGGCTAACCACATCACCAAATTCCGCTAACTGATCAATCCGGATATCATCTTTAAAGATAAAGTCATAATCAGCCGAGAGGATATTTTTTTGCTGAAACTTGACGAGATTATCACTACGACTTTGAGCCACCGAGGCTTTATTGGGATTCAGGATACGCAAGGTAGCATCTAAAGCCACTTCCATTAAACCGACATCATCAAAGAATAACTCGTAATAATCAGCATATTTCATCCCCTTACCATCTCTACTAAAACCTGTTTGTCTCAGGCGTAATTGTTGCCGACAGAGGGATTGGATTTGAGCAACTACTCTGTCTGCTAAATCTGCCGTTGAGATAGGGGGTGCATCGCGAGTTGCGAGATAAATTACCCCAGTTGGTAAATACAACAGTGGCTCATAACAAATAGATGCTTCAGTATTAACTGCTGTATAAGCCTGCATTAAGGCATTATTTACTACATTAGTCAGTACACCCCGGTTTTCCGCAATACTGTGATAGGTAAACTTCAGGTTACCATCGCTTAAACTGTGGATAATTTCCTGAAGTCCTCGATGTTGAGCATCTTGGGGGTGCTTAACTATAGATGCTAGGGAGTCAGCCAGACAGGTTAAATCGGAAAGCTGGCGAAGAGTGCGATCGCTTAAGGTAGGATTAAGTCCAAATTCGGAAAAGTTCCAGTTAGTATCCCACCGTCTTTGAGCATTATACGCCATACAGAGTAAATCATCAAGATACTCTTGATAAGCTTCTGGCTCCTCAGGATTAATAAAATAATCTAATCCTAGCTGATGAACCTTATGCTCAATAATTTGGCGATGCTCCGCTATGGATAATTTGCGACAATCTTCTGGTACATCAGGGAATTTTTCAAAGTCATGGAGAATAAATGCTGCCATCACCAAGCGTCGTTCTCTTTCTCGTACCACTCGCTGGATAGTGGTATTCAGTTTTTCTAGTCGTTTCTCAATTAAATTAGCAGGAAACAAGCCATTGAGTAAGTGAGTATTAAGAGATTGATCAGCGGCATTATCCCGTCGAACCTTCTCTTTCCTTGCTGCTTCCCGCTCTTGGTCAATTTTATCAAAAAACTTACCTCCTTTAGCCGTGACACCAATAGCCAATTGCAGCAGCTTCGGCAAAACATATGCTCCGAAATCCCGCATTACTGGATCATCAGGATTTTGTGCTTCAATAGCTTCTCGTAGCAGTTGGAGAGTGAGTAAGGTTTGGGAGGTTTCGATAGTACGATCCGAGGGTTCAGCATCAAAGCCGAAATCTTCATCCTCTAACCAGTTATCATCTGATGCTTCAGAATCTTCTAAGTTTTCAGTATTTAAACTATTCTCACTGGCAAACAGAGAAAGTTGTTTAGCTTCGCCGTCAGAATTTTGATATCTCTTAGCCATCTTCTGCCTCTAATGAATCTAGATAAGCTGTGATTTGCTGTATATAGAGTTGATACTGTTGTAAAGCTTTAGGTATAGACGAAAAGACTAACTGACTGTCGATATCTTTATACTGGTGAACTAAAATATTCCGCATCCCAGTTGATTGAGCTAGTTGTTCTGCTAACTCTTGCCTGATAATGCCTCTTTTCCAGCTTTGATATATGAGTCAAAGTAAGTTGAGGGAGTATCTTGATATAACTGCACTAACAGATAAGCATTAATATCTGATGCAGCTTCAACAATCAACTGTATCAATCGCTCAGAAATCAATTGTTGGTCAAAATTATTCAAATACGTTTCTAAGTTCACTGAATCAAACTGTCTGAGGCGATTGAGATACCTGACCATTAATTCAATTCTTACTGTGATAATATCCCGTTCTATTGCTGTCATACACCCCACCTTTGTAACCATAGTTCAATGCTCTGCCGTTGAGCCTTACGGAATTTAGCTGTGTCGGCATAAATTTTCCAGGCTTGGCGTTGAAAATCAATAAACTCTCCAGGTTGTTTTTCGTACAATAATTTCCCATCACGCGCTACATGATAATTCAGCAATGGCGTACCACGATCAAGTTCAACTACATCAATCTTGTCGCTGTTGAGGCTAAAAACTTCACCAATAAGTCCAGGGACTTCAAACCAGTCAAAACCTCTACAATATGCCTCTCTTAGCTGTTCATCGTAGAGTGCAGCAAAATCCCAATCACTGTTGGCATGAGTTTTACCTGTAGCTCTAGAACCAAATAGAACTAGCATTTTTAAATAGGGTATTTTTTCAGGAAGTTTTTGAGCTAGTTCTCCGAGTTCTTCCATTGTTGGTGTTTTGTAAGTCATTTTGATTTAATAGGCAAAAATTTTGATCTCCCATAGATATCACCAGTCTCTACTGATATCTTGCACAATGTCCAAATCCGCCTGGGGTTCAAACCCCAGGCTTATAGCTAAAGTCGTCTTTAGACGACTGGATAAATAGGTACGCAAAAATTTTGTGAAAAAACATGTCAATAATTCTGTGCAGATGCTTAAGGTTATTAGTCCACAAAGCGTGGACTTGAGCTATTAGCCGGTCGTTTAAACGACCGGTGGGTTATGATACTCATACTTAAATTTATTGCTCATGAGCAACTAGCCGACGGGCATAGACTAAACAAGCTTGTATATCCTCCCTTTCCAGCCAGGGATAACTCTCTAGCAATGTCTCGATGGTATCGCCTGCTGCCAGCATTCCTAGAATATGTTCAACTGCCAGACGACGACCCCTTATAATTGGTTTACCACCAAATATTTTGGGATTGATTATAATTCTTGCTAATAGTTGTTGCTCGTTCATTGTTTGTTTTAATTGATATTTTCTGAAATAAGAACAAATTTCTTCCTTCCTACCTCCTGACTTGAAAGAGACGCGGGGACGCGGGGACGCGGGGACGCGGAGAGAGGGACTTTCATGCATGGTGGTGAAAAATTTTTTTTATCGGGACTGCCTTCTGACTTGAAAGTAGAGAGCAGTCAACAGCCAACAGTCAACAGCCAACAGTCAACAGTCAACAGTCAACAGTCAACAGTCAACTTTTATCAAGACTGCCTTCTGCCTTATCCAACAATCCATATCTCACCTCCTTCACTCTTCAACCTGTATGCCAACGTATCCAACAACAAAGCCGACTGACTAAACGCGATCGCATAGGGTGCAGTTGCCTCATGTATGCTGTAGTCATCACTAATGGGATAAATCTGAAAATGCATCGGTAACTGTAACCGCCTCCGTACTTCAACCACCGGACGCTGTAGCACATAACATACCAATCCTTGCTGTCTCAAACGCTGATTAATTTCACCAATCCAGGGGTTATCTGGTTGCCATACTTGAATCCCCGTCAATACCTGAACCCGCCAAGCATCGGCAATGGGTTGCAAATTACCAGGATAAGTAAACTTCCAATTTAATCGCTCCTTTCGATAAACTTGCAATTTCATCAATGCCAGACAATGTTCAAAACGTCCCTTGGGAATTGGCACTCCTTGACGTGTAGCAGTTTCCTTAAGTGTCCGTATAAATGCAGCCTTTGTCCACAGCTCAATCTCTAGGTTACTGAGAATTCCTGGCAAGTCGTAGGTTTTAAAGCGATCGCACTCCTGTTCTTCTGTAAGATCATAGAGTCCACATTGCAATGTACTGACCCCACGGAAACTAGAAGCATCCTCGGCAATCGGATTACCCTTATCCTTACCTGAAAGTTGTTGCCAATCTCTTCTCCAGCTACTAACCCGACCTCCTACCCGTTCTAAGTTAGTATTAAATACATCCTCACAAGCTTGGCTAAATTTCTCCCGACTTTGAGCATACTGCTGTTTAATTGTGCGATCGCTTAATTGATAACACAGCCGCAATGATTGTACTGCACCCCAACGGGAATAGTAGCCTCGAAAGTCGTTAATTCGTCGATAATTCTCACTAATTGTATTGTGGAAAAAGGGGCGATCGTAAATTGCACCGGATTTTAATGGGGAGATGGGGGGATGGGGGGATGGGGAGATGGGGAGAGTTTCATCGTGACTCCCGGAGGGCGAAGCATTTGGATTGTATAACTTGGGTTTTTTCGATACGTTATCGCCCAAATGCTTTGCTGCTAAAGCACCATGCTGCGCAAACGCCCCTACAAGACACTCTCTAGGGTTCTGCCACTTACCACCTACCACCTGCTTAAACAAACGTTCGACTAAAAAGTTAGCTACAAGAGCATAAGCTGTAAATTTAGCAAAACTCACTTTTTCCCCATCCTGCTCATAACCATCATGCC
>JAAHHL010000234.1 GCA_010672185.1 Caldora sp. SIO3E6
CTATCCGACATGCGCCCTATCCGACATGCGCCCTATCCGACATGCGCCCTATCCGACATGCGCCCTAATCCGACATGCGCCCTAATCCGACATACGCCCTAATCCGACATGCGCCCTAATCCGACATGCGCCCTAATCCGACGTGCGCCCTAATCCGACATGCGCCCTCCCGACGTGCGTCCTAATCCAAGTTCAAGTATCAAACTCCTCCAGAGAGATACCGGGCAAATCAGCAGAAATTACTTTAGAGTCAACTGCTACCTTGTGGCTCTCCCGTTGGCTGTAGATATCGATCGCGATCGCTTCAAACCGAATTTCTACAGTGCCAAAAGGTACAATTAACTGGGTTAGTTCCTCTAGATCCCCGGAGGCATTAGATACAAAATCCACAAAAGAACGGGGACCATCTAGTATTAAGCGACTTTGTCGGTCTTTAATCCACAGTTTGACATAAAGGCGAGATGGGTGAGGCGGCAATGAAATGCGGACAGTGACTGGTTCCCCCGCACTCAATTCACTAGTAGGGACAAACAGTTTTGGTGCTGGTATCGATATATCCGATACCGCCGGTTTGTTCATCTCTGGTACTGATTTGCTTTCTGGCTCTTCCTGGTTAACCCTTCCAGAAGCGTCACCATTTGGGGTAATTGGTGGTGATGCTAGGGGTTCTTCTTCTACAACAATTTCTTGATTAACCCAATTGGTATTAGTAAGGGAAACAAAAGATGAGTCTGCAAAATCCATAACCTCATCATCGTCATCAGTAACTTCCCACAGAGATTCATCAAAATCAGCCATGACTGTATCAGCAGGCAACTCTTCGGTGAATTCCATTAATTCTTCAACTTCCGCCGGTTGAGCAGTTACATCCTCAGAGTTTAGCTTGTCTCTAAGCTTTTCTACCTCCGTTAGTTTACTATCCGTTAGTTTACTATCCGTTAGTTTACTATCCGTTGGTTTACTATCCGTTGGTTTACTAGTAGTCGATTCATTTGATTCCAACCCAGTTGACGAATCAGTATCCATTACTAAAGAATTTAGTCGAGACCAAAAACGGTCTTGTAGTTTTAAGGCTTGGAATTCGTTTTCGATGCTCTGGGGTTCATCAGCATCCACCGGAGAAGTTTGACTCTGGGTTAATGGTATCTCCGGTTCAGAAAAATCTGTTTCTGCTGCTAAGTCGGAATCTTGAAGTTGAGTATCCGTTGCAGAAGCTGTTGGCATTTGCTCCAGTTCACTAATACTTTCAGTAGGTTTCCTTTCCTCATTACTAGTGATTCTATCGAGTTCTAAATCTGAGTTATCTGGAAGCTCCGATAATGCTGTTACTTCCCGTACATTTGCCGTAGTATCTGGTGGCTGAATCCCTTCTGGCTCCAATTGTAAATCCGAGGCAGTTTCTTCCGGGTGAACGAAATTTGAGGAGGCATTTCCATTTTCCACCTCTGGTGCGTCTCGTGTCTCTGTGTCTTCGGCAAAGTTAACCGGTACTTCTAGCTGTAATTGTTCGTTCTGAGATTCAGCATCTTCCTGCTTTAGCTCAATCTGTTCAGGTTGACTGAGTACGGTTGATGAAATCGGTAGTGGGGATGTTGGGATATTTGGAGAAAGATCAGTGGGTATTACCTCAGAAATATCAGATTCCGGATCAGAGTCAATCCGCTGCTGGGGGAAGCTGGGCAAATCAATAGATGATGATGATTTTTGAGTTGAATCCCTGGGGTAAAGTTGCGGCGGCAAGGGATTGCTGGATGAGCGATTCCAAGGGCGAGGCTGACTAATTGCAGAAGCATCGATTAAATCAAGTAAAGCCTCATTCAATGGGGATGAAACTGATAGGGTTGATTTTTGCTGGTCTTCTGGGGAGGTAGCTATATGGTTAGCTACTGCCAGCATTGTTTCCACAGGCATTACCTTGCCTCCCAGCAAAATCGAGCCTAACACATCATCTAAATCCGCAGTAACAGTAAAAAATTGACTGACTAAAGCCTGGGAGTTGGAACCGTAAAAGGTAACTTTTCCTACCAGCAGACGACTATTGCAGTTTTCAGGAAGCTCTAAAGTATGACTAAAAGTCAAAGGTGGTGCTTGCTCTGCTAAGGGATATTGGATATTGAGCAGTACCCGTGAGGTTTGAGGGTCTCGTAGCTCATAGGATAGTATACCTGGGAAAATTTGCTGCCAAGCTTTCTTCTGTTCTCGCTTATCCAGCTGATTAACATCCAAGACATCTAGTTGTCCGACAATGGCTAAGAGTTCTTCTCGATGGGCAACTAATGCCTCTTCCTCTAGGGTTAAGATTAACCCCAACTGATTAGTAATTGTCTTTGAGAATTGATCATCTTCTGGCTTTCCCAGTATCTGCGCCGGTTCGATTAAAGACTGTTGTTTTGAAGACTCAGATTGCTCAAATTCATCCAAGACTGGTTCGAGCACTTGCTGCATAATTTGCTCAAGAGTCTGTAGGGACTGTTCCAGGATAGGATTGGCAATGGGAAACTTCCCTGATTGTAAATTGGTAATGTAGGAGTCTTGCCCATTTTCAGTAATTCTATCTTCTGCCTTATCTTCCTGGAAAGCATCTAGGGAGGAGCTCACCACTCCCGATGAAGGGAACAAACCGGTCAAATCCTCTTCACTGTTGCCTTGTTCTTGAGCAACTTCAGTTCCTACCAAATTCAGTTCAACTGCTGGTGGTGATGCTAAAGTTACCGGTTGTGGTGCTTCAACAGGAGGGTTTTCTTCCAGAGCCTCAATAGGCAGTATTGGTAATGGTTGTCTAAAATCTTCATCTGTTAACCCAACCTCTTGGGTAAGAGTATGAGAGAAAACCTCCTGCCTCCTGTTCCCCTCCTGGGAGGGGTTAGGGGTGGGTTCCGCCTTCTGACTACTGGCAACTAAAGATGATTCTGCTTGAGTATCCGGTACAACTTCCGAGACAGTTGAACCCACTTGCAATTGAACAGATTGCTGCCAGGGGTCACCCATAAATTCCGACATAATATCGCCACAGCAGCGTAGTTCCCAAATACCAGATTTAAGTTGAGTGAAGGGAATCACTACCATTAAGCCTTCTGGACTGGTGCGGCGCGATCGCTTCTGAGATCTTCGCTTTGGTGGTACTTCCTCAAGGTTTTGATGAATTACCGAAATTTCTACCTCAGCATTTTTCAAGCTGGAGTGAGCCACTACCCGGTAACGACCTGGTTCAATTTCAATCCTTGGTGACTTAATCGGCTTCCAAGTGCGATCGCCTTCTTTTTGTATCAAAAATTCCCAATATTCCATAGTTATTAGCGATTTTTCACCTATTCGTCGGATTTTGAGTCGATTGTGGATCATCACTCCCACTTAGAGTCACCGTCCAGGTGGCAGTTAGCTCTTGGTTCCTTTATCTGTTTGCTTGTATTTTACTGTTAATTAACCGCCGATTCATCCTGTCTCCAACCCTTTGCTCTGGAGTGGTTCCCCTCAATATAGCAGCAATACTATAATAGGGTCTGCTGAATAAGTCGTAACTTTCGGATTTGAGTAGGTGTTAGGTGGTAGGCAATGGTGACAAGTTAAAGAGTTGCGCATTTTGTCAACTCCCATATATGGTGTTTGAGGGCTAAAAAAGATCCTATTATATGGAAATACCCAAGGAGTCAGAAAAAATTCTATTCTTCTTCCTCAGCTCCCTCAGCTTCCTCAGCTCCCTCAGCTCCCTTTAAGCTTCGCAAGCTTAGCTTTCGTGGGCATGGATTGCAATCCCATCTCACTGAAAGCAACTGGACTATGATAAGGGAGCAAATTTATGAGGGGCAAGTACGATCCGCCGACGCCTTTGGTGGATGTTATCGAACAAGTTAAGTGTTGGTTAGAGGTTCCCACGTTAGTCTTGCTCAGCGAGAATCCTGGTTATTGGGAGAGCCTGCGCGATCGCTTGCAACTCCAATATTACATCTCATTTGGAAAAGAAACCCAGAACTTGCTCCATGAAGTTTACGGACAATATACTGCCCCCGCTCTCATGCATCTTACTCATCAAGAACTGCCGTGGAAGAAAACCACAATTACAGAAGAGATATCCCATTCTTTGATGAAGACATATTTTGAGAGTCAGTTAGTCAAGTAGCGATGGCAAAAATTAAAGGCAAACAATCGGCAGCTTCGCCATTGGCAAGGACTCCAAATTACGCTGATGGTTGATGCAACTTTTCGGTACATTTTCCGATTTGTGTGCAAGGATTTTGAAACGTTGTACCAGATTTCGATGTACTTAACCTACTTTTTTTCCCCATCAAACCCTTGAGAGATAACGGTTTTTGCCTTTATTCAGCAAGCCCTAAGTAGTAAGATCAATGGGTATTCTATCTACTTAAGCCATTTTTATGCGGCGAGATTCAATTTTTTACCGAATTTTCCAGCAATCACCTGCATTATTATTTGAGTTACTCGAAACCACACCTACTAATGCAGCTCATTATCGTTTTGACTCAGTGGCAGTTAAGGAACCAAAATTTGAAATTGATGGAGTCTTCCTACCACCGAATAATGATGGTACAGGTGTAGTTTATTTCTGCGAAGTGCAATTCCAAAAAGATGAACGGCTATATGAACGGTTGTTCGGTGAAACATTTTTGTACTTTTACCGTAACCGAGATCTTTACTCTGACTGGGCTGTGGTGGTAATTTACCCAACAAGGAGCATTGAACAGAGTGATGTTTATGCTTACCGAGCACTGCTGAATAGTACTCAAGTAAAACGGGTGTACCTGGATGAATTAGGTGATATCCGGCAATTGCCACTAGAATTAGCTCTGATGGTACTAACCACACTTAAGGAAAAACAAGCACCAGAAGAAGCCAAATATTTGGTAACAAGAACCAAGGAGGAGGTAGCCGAACCAGCACTCAGTAGCGCCATAATAGAAATGATTAAGACAATTATGATGTACAAGTTTACTGAGTTGAGTCGCCAGGAGGTAGAAACTATGCTAGATATCACCTTTCAAGATACCAGGATTTATCGGGAAGCCAAAGAAGAAGGCCGCCAAGAGGAAGCAGTTGAGTTGGTGGTAAGACTATTACTTCGTCGCTGTGGCCAATTATCCAAAGATTTGCGGGAGCGCATTACCAGTTTGTCACTACCTGTACTAGAAAGCTTAAGTGAGGCACTGTTGGATTTTGCGGAGTTGTCGGATTTGGAAGCTTGGTTGGAGAAGCATCACAAGAGCGATCGCGACTAGTATACTGAAGGAGGGAGCTGGGGGAGAGATTATAGCTTATCCGAACAGTGAGAATCTTCAATTCGATTAGAGCCTATCAGCAATTTGGCTTCTTAGCTCATCTACCCTCTCTAATAAATCAGCTTGCGCGATCGCTAATTGTTCTCCCGACTTGAGCCACTTCAAATTTACCGTCTTCGCTTCCGCCTCAGCCTCCCCTAACACTAAGCAGGCAATTGCCCCACTGCGATCAGCTCGTTTAAACTGCTTACCAAAGGCACTACCACTCAGGTCTAGTTCCACGGCAAACCCAGCCTGACGCAGTTTCTGTGCTAATTGTAACCCTTGGGCTTCCGCTAGAGCCCCTCGTGATACCAGATAAAAATCTAGTACTGGCTGTGGTGCTTCAGCCAACTGTTGCAGCAGTATAATCAACCGTTCCAAACCCATTGCCCAACCGACAGCAGGGGTGGGATTACTACCCAATTCTTCCACTAATCCATCATAGCGACCCCCACCACAGACAGTTGCCTGGGCTCCTAAATCATCGGACATGATTTCAAAGGCAGTGTGAGTATAGTAGTCCAAACCCCTTACCAAGCGAGGGTTGATCTGGTAAGAGAGTCCTAAATCTTCCAATAGTTGTTGCACCTGTTCAAAGTGGCGCTGGGAATTGGAACCAAGGTATTCCAAAATACTCGGAGCATCTTGGACAATTTCCTGAGTTCGTTGGTCTTTACTATCCAAAATCCTGAGGGGATTACGAGTGAGACGATCCTGAGAGTCTGGGTCTAACTCATCCTTATACTCTGTAAAGTAGGTTACCAGAGCTTCCCGATATTGCTGTCTGTCTGCTGAATTACCTACAGAATTAAGGTCTAAGTGCAGGTTTTTTAAACCCAAAGTCTGGAGAATATCAGTAGCGATCGCAATAACTTCCACATCTGCCCGCGCTGAGGCACTACCAATAACTTCCACTCCTAACTGGTGAAATTGCCGCTGACGCCCAGCTTGGGGATTTTCATAGCGAAACATTGGCCCTGTATACCAGAGGCGTTGCACCCCACCAGCGGCATAGAGACTGTTTTGAATATAGGCCCTAGCTACTCCCGCTGTGCCTTCTGGGCGCAGAGTGACTGAACGGGGTGGGGTTGCCCGGTCATTAAAAGTATACATTTCCTTCCCTACAACATCTGTAGCTTCACCAATACCCCTCTCAAACAACTCAGTTCTCTCAAAAATCGGGGGACGAATTTCTTGATAAGCAGCCCTATTGAGAATCTGCAGTGCCACTTCTTCCAGTTGCTGCCAATAACCTACTTCTTGCGGCAGAATATCCCTTGTTCCTTTTAAAGCCTGAATTGAACCCATTAAATTTTGTCTTTACTGCAAGAAATTGATCAACATTTCCCATCCTACAATATCTCCACGTCCTCACATCCCTACAATGTTTTAGAGCTACACTGTGTGTTTAGTTAAATAACCATTGGAGCGAGTGTGTCTATCACAGGAGGAGGATGACTTGAAAATTGAGAAGCTAACCGTTAAAAATTTTCGATGTTTTGAGTCATTTGAACTTCAACTAGATGACCGCTGTACGGTGTTGATTGGCAATAATGGGTCTGGAAAAACTGCATTGCTAGATGCATTAGCGATCGCAGCAGGTTCGTGGTTTATTGACTTGCACTCAATGGATACTCGCTCTCGTTCAATCGTTTCAGAGGAAGTGCGATACCTACGCCAGGAAAAACAGGGAGTTCCTTTCCTAGAACCCCAAACTCCTGCTGGAGTTGAAGCAACTGGGATAGTCAATGGTCAGTTTTGTCACTGGTCACGATACCTTAATCGTATAGGAGGACGAACAACTTATGGTGATGCTGAAAAGATTCGTGCTATTGCCACAGAAACACAACATCAAATTAGTCAAGGAGACGATGTTAACCTACCATTAATTGCCTACTATGGTACGGGAAGGTTGTGGGTGCAAAAGCGTAGTAGTTCTGCACGTCAAGACAATCATCAAATTGGCTCTAGGCTACAGGGCTATATTGATGCTTTGGAACCTAAATCTAATCAAAAACTTTTTGAAGCATGGATGAAATGGCGTGAGCAAGCTCGGATTGAAGCGTTCGCTGCAACTTTGGCAGAAGGTAACACATTAAACTCTGAGAATGGAAATTATTCAGTTCAAACTCCTCACCTCACAGGAGTCAAAAACGCAGTGATAGCTTGTATTCCTGAATGTATTGATTTTTACTACAGTGTCAACCATGATCAACTCAGAATTAGAATGACAGATGGGCGAATTATTCCCTTCCACATGTTATCAGACGGATATCGAAATTTTGTGGGCATGGTAGCTGATATTGCCTGGAGAAGTGTGCAACTGAATCCCCACTTGAGAGCCGATGCACCACGCAGAACACAAGGGATTGTTTTGATTGATGAAATCGATCTACATTTACATCCATCTTGGCAACGGCAAGTACTAGATAGTTTACTAAATACGTTTAAAAAACTACAATTTGTGGTGACAACTCATTCCCCCCAAGTGATTGCCTCAGCTCAACAACAATGGATGCGTTTACTTTTAAAAGGAGAGCTTCAGGCACTTAATACTGAGCCAGTCCAAGGAAGAGATACCAACTCTATTTTGCGAGACATTATGGGTACTAGTATTAGACCTGAACAAATGCAGAAAAAACTGGATAAACTTCTAAATTTAATTGAAATAGGAGCAATAGTTCAGGCCAGAGAAAAACTAGAAGCTCTAAGGATTGAATTGGGTAATAATGACCAAACACTGATGGGTTTGGAATGGGAACTGCATGATATGGAGGTTCACGGTGCGGCAGATTAATAAGCAAACAGAACCAGCTTGTATGCCTGATATTCGTCGAGAAGTTCAGGGCATCCTAGAAAAGGAAGACCGGGAAATGCAGTCTGAGGATTGGGACGAAGTAAAAGGCGACCAAAAGCAAGCGATACGTGAATCACTCGTCCGAGAACAGTGTGGGTTGTAGGGTGTGGGGTCAAATCTTGCGCCGCTATGATCACGAAGAAACACTTTTTCATAATTATTACCATTTTACAGGGGTTTAAGCCTGTGTTTCTTGAAAGCAATTAGCCATTAGCAATTAGCCATTAGCAATTAGCTATTAGCAATTAGCCATTAGCCATTAGCCATTAGCCATTAGCCATTAACCATTAGCCATTAGCCATTAGCCATTAGCCAGAGTGTTTCTGAAGAGA
>JAAHHL010000235.1 GCA_010672185.1 Caldora sp. SIO3E6
TCTGCCTCCTGCCTCCTGCCTCCTGCCTCCTGCCTCCTGCCTCCTGCCTCCTGCCTCCTGCCTCCTGCCTCCTAAAAGCTCAACAATCTTCATTCCTCACGCTTCCGTCAGGCATAGTAGTTTGGCAAAACTTGGAACCATTCAAGTTAGCCTTATCCAGGTGAGCATGATTAAGATCTGCCTGACGGAGATTCGCCCAACTTAAATGAGCTTGATCTAATTCTGCTCTACGGAGGTTGGCTCCAGCCATGAAAGTATGTTTGAGAATTGCTCCTTTGAGGTTAGCCTCAAAGAGGTCTGCTTTAATCAGACTAGCTCGATGTAAATTGGCTTTGTGTAAGTCTGCTCCATTGAGAATTGCTTCATTCAGAACCGTTTTGTGCAGGTTAGCTTTAGTTAAATTAGCTCGATAAAGGTTAGCCCCAGTCAGGTTGGCTTCACTGAGGTTTGCCTGCTGCAAATTTGCTCTACTCAAGTTAACTCCAGTTAAATAAGCTTTACGCAAATCTGCTCCCTTCAGGTTGACTGCAGAAAAATCTCTTTCTCCTGCTAGATAGCGTTCCCTAAGTTCATTAGTATTCATAATTTTTCCTCTTAAGACTTTTGATTACTTCCTCTGTTAAAATGGAATAGTTATAGTGGGAAATTTTGATTAGTGAGAAATTAAGGTTCTAACAAGAGAAAGCGGATTGCTTGACTACCGCCCTAGTACACGGAAATAAGTGACCAGTGAAAAAAGCTGAAAAAGCTTACTGTAAAGGCTTTCTTGCTCTCGGCTCTACGACTATACTGCAAAGGTACTTTAGTACGTACATAACACATACAACAAATAATAATCGATATGCTAGGAACCTTTCAACAAAGTCATATCCGCATTGAAATAGAAGCAACCCACAAGGTCATTCACGAAAGTCTGCTGTATTCCCAGCAATTACGTCAGTGGTTGTGGCCCCAACGTTTGTCAGAAGGGATGCCAGAACAACTCTGCCAGGGACTAACCTTCTCCAGTTGGATCGGACCAGTAGCAATTCAGCATCAGGTAGAGATAGCTGGCTCCAACTGTCTGCGTATGCTATTGAGTCAGGGTATTGACGGTTATCATGAATGGTATTGGGGAGAAGGTTGGGTACAGTCTCGCCTGGAAGGGGTGTCTATGTTACCGTTAAATCTTGGTCAAAGCTTTAGTTTACTGCGGTTACGTCAATTTGTTAGTGGTAGGCAATGACAAGGGAGTCGTAGCGCGACACAGCTAAAATGGTGCTTTAGGGAGCTGAGGAAGCTGAGGGAGCTGAGGGAGCTGAGGAGGAAGAGAGAACTGATAATTTTTGGATACTTAGCTAGGAAATCCCACCCAAAATTTCGTTCACCCCTCGTAGAGTAACTCAACGCCAGCAACATTAACGAACTCGATTCAGTTACTGAACCTACCGTGAGTTCTGGCATTGCTCCACAGCTGAAGGATTATCAAGACCAACTCTGGGGGAGGAGTTATCAGCAGTGAAGGCTGCAATATTGTAGTTGCGGTTGACTCTCTGTCCTGACAGACCAAGCGGCTCCAAATTGCCCCACCATTCAACATCAGCTTTATTTCTACGAATAGTGGCAGCAAAACAAGTGATAGCGCTTGACTGTTGGCGAGCGTACACAGCTCCAATCATTGTGTTTCCTTCACGGATATATGAGACATTTTTGCGGAGTGCCTGCTCGTAAAAGTTGTAGCTACCGACTGGTAGTCTATCAGAATGGTAGATGGTCTTATTTTGTGGTGGTAAACGTTTAACGCCATCAATTAGCCAACGATCGGAACTTTGATCCCAAATAAAATTGAAGCGAACAGCTTGATTAACTTCTTTACCAGATTGCGACATCAGATATCGTAAATTTATGTCTACTGTAGAATTAAATTCATCTACTGATACTAGCTCCGTACTTAGTACATCCACCCTGGTAACCTGAGTCCACCAATCTGTATAAGATTTGTAACCTTCTGGGTGAAGCGTGGGACTTTGCTGAAGTTCAGAAGATAAGGAGTTCCAAGCAGTTTGGTACTTGTCACTATTAATGGTGTCGTAGTAATCCCGCAAGGCTTTTTCTGGTGATGCTTGTTCGATAGGTACTTTTTTTCTTTGATTTCGTTCCTCAGTATTATTGTTTTGTGTTCTACTATTTGTTTCTTGTGACTGGCTCTTTTGTAATGACTTCTGATTGCTCGATGGATTGAGCTTCGGCATGATAATTAATGCAATGATAATTGCACCAAAAATAGCACTAAAAATACTAACCCAGTCTTGCCAATCGATAGTTTTATTTTTAGTCACTGTCTTTTTCTTTAAACGTATTTAACTAATTATGATGAAGCTATTTCTTCATCATCTTCTCTTCTTTTTCTTTGCTTTTTGTTTACTTTTTTTAGGGAAGTTTCTTGGGAAGTTTGAAAGGATTCTTCTAGTTGTTCATCGAGAGTCATTGAACGAAGGGTTAAAGGTAAAGACTTATACTCGGCTATCATTTGCTGTTCTACAGGACTGATGGGTTCTGTTGAAAGTGAAATTGATGCAAGGGGAATTATCGCGAACAAACTAATAACTTTTTGTCCTATATCCAACCAATCTCCACCCTTTTTAGACAAATCAAATGTCTTTTTTATTAGATCCAACCATGCTACACTATCCAAGCACTCTACACCCTTTTTAGTTAAATCAACTGTCTTTTTAGTCGCATCAACTGTCACATTAACTGTCTTTTTAGCCAAATCAACTGTTAAATCAACTAGCTTGTTGTTTCGTTGTTGTGCAATCTTAATTTGTTGAGCTAAAAAAATGGTATAGCTTTTACATTTAGTAATCTCTTCTTCATAGGCAAATAACATTTTTTCAAAGATAGGCTCAAATTTGTTAAATTGTTCATCATGCCAAGTGGATTTGAGATTCGACCATTGATTAGAGACCTTATTCCATTCCTGTTGTAAGGTTTCACAAAACTCATTTATCTGCTCTAGAAGAGAGTTGACATCTTCTACATTAAAGGAAGTTTTGCTCATGGGGCTCCTCAGTAATTATAATTCCTTCAGGCGACTTGCTAATTTTTGTTGTTTATCTGCATTAATGTCAATTTGTTGTTGCACGAAATTGATATACTTCTCATTCTCTTGTTCTGCATAGTTGTATGCAGAAACTAATTTTTCAAATATTGGGGCAAATTTATCAAATTGTTCATCGCGCCAAACAAGTTGAAGATTACTCCATTGATTTAAAACCCTTGACCATTCAGATCGCAGAACATCATGGAATTGTTCAAGCTCCCTTAAAAGAAGCTCTGCATCTTGACCATCAAATGAAGTTTGTGCCATGTTAAATTTTCCTTTTTGAATACTTAATAACTTTGTTCAAATTCTTTCAAAATTTCATCAAATCTTCTCAGCCAATCTAAAGCATCGTCACCAGCTTCCAAAGATCTTTTTACGGTTTCTGTTGTTTCTTGAAAATCTTTAGTAAATTTTTCTTTACTATCTCCTTTCCAAGACTCGTCGCATTTTCTCCATGCTGATTCAACAGCCTGAAATTTATCGCTAGTTAAATCTTGAAAGCTAGATAAAACATCAATAAACTTTGCTAGCTGTTGTTCATCAATATCAATGTCTCTTGACATAATTGGGCCTCCCTAAGGTGTAGAACGTTTTTGAAATTGACAATTATATTCAGCGATTTCTGCCTTTGTTGGAACAGCATAAGGCTTAAATTTTTCTAAACCTTTTGTTGCTGAATCATCGTGGAAATAAGCTCTTAATCTTGGTAAACTTTGAGCATAGGTTTCTCCCAATAAGAGTCGAGAATCCTCTTTAGGCATTGCTAAACCAACACGCAAGTCAAAATGGGTTAGCCAAGAACGGTTATCACCTGTCAGTTTCAGAAAAGCCTTCATATCTTCCAGCCAGAGAATAGTATGAATTCCTAACTCAGAGCCTTGCGAGATTAGTTTAAGAAGTTTTTCAGCATCTTCCGAGGGTTCTTCATTACGGCGACCCATAACAGGACGTAAATTTTGTGCTCGGTTTAATCCTCCTACAGCATACACAAAAAATAAAGATTGTCCTAATTCATCTGGATTTTGCTCTGGATTTTGTTCTCTTTGTTTTAAACGCCTTTCAAATTCCTCATAGGTCTGTGTTAGCAGGGTTGTAGACTTAACAACCTTGGTTTCTGGCTCTGCAAAACGCTTAGCAACAACTGTTGGAAAATAAGCTTGGAAAGCATTTCTAAAATTAATTGTCATTTCTGTCCAGTGATTCTCATCATCAGGAATAGACAAATCAATAATTCTAAACTGTGCTTTCTGTGGCTGATAACAATGGATTAAGCTAATTAAAATACTACCGATAATTCCAAAAATAACTTCTTCCGATGAGCCAATCAATAGCATATTGCTACGGGGGCGACGACGGAAAATAGCGTGAGTGTGATTCCCAATTTGCATTGCCTCTCCTAGCCAAGCGACTCCCGGAGTCTCTTGTACTATCCAATCAGGTTCCTTCAAAATTTGTTTATTAATCTCTTTTAAAGAAAGCCAGTGATTCATTGATGATAATTGAAGCAACTGACGGTTATGATCTAATTTAGTTGGTCGAGACCCGTTAAAAAGAATCAATGGTTCTCGACGTTGATAATTATTGCTAGTTTTTATTGACTGGATATGAAGTAATGCCTTGTGTCTTTCCTGTGATGAAATATTAGCTACTTGACCAATTTCATTTTGGTTTCTCTTGCCATAGTCTTTATTATAGATAACTTTGCCCGGTTTATCTAACAAATCAACTGCATCTGTATTCCCTTCGGCTAAGACAGCAGTTGCTGTACTCTTATCCATTTGCTGTGCCATTCTGAGATCAATTTGTGAATAAAGACCTCGACTCATATTGGGAACATTAGGAGATTGAGAGGCAATTAATAGATGAATCCCAAAAGCACGTCCTTGGCGAGTTATGTTGTCCATAATCTGGTTGAGATTTTGGGTAATCCTATCACTTTCTTGGAATAGATACTGAAACTCATCAATTACAACCAAGATACGAGGCATTTTTTCTCCAGTTTTATCCCTGTAGTCTTGTAATTTACTTAAATTACCTGCGGATTTAAACTTGATACTGCGTTCTTCTATTTGTTGATTAATATATTTTAAAACGCTTAAACCAAATTCACGATCGCTTTCAATAGATATAACTTTGGCATGAGGTAATGCTTTATCTTCGTTTAATTCTTCAGAAGCCTTTTCTCCCTTTTCTGGATCGACATAAATTTGAAATTCTACTCCTTCTTTAAAATCTAGTAAGTATAGTTCCAATTCATCGGGAGAATATTTCATTGCCAAGCTAATGATAATAGCATGAAGTGTATAACTTTTCCCAGAACCAGTTTTACCGGCTAATAGACCATGACTGGTTAGTTGATTATCTTCGTTTTCTCCTAACCAAAATTCTAGCTTATCCATTGCCCCCATTAACCCAATAGGAGCTCTCATTTCTCTACGACTATCACCAGACCATTCTTGTTGAGGATAGAGTTCTGAAAATGAAAGAGTTTCAACATTAATCTTTTTAGCTGCGTCTGTAACCAACTCTATTATTTTATTATATTGTTCCTGCGGTGGCGGTGTATCTAATCTTACTTGAAAGACCAAGTTATTGGGCAAATTCAACTCAAATAAATCCTTAAAGACTAAGTTATCGGGCAAATTCAACTCCAATAAATCCTTTACTTCTTCTATTGGATTTAAAACGGTACAAAAATCATAAAAAGTTCTGTAGTCAAAATTTCTCGGTCTTTCCAAAGATTGATCTATATGTAAAACGACATAAACACCGGCTTTGGAACCATTCAAAAGTATGCTTTTGAGATCTTCCCAGGAATGATTATCAAAACCACTGGGGAAATCAGCAATAAAGAGATAACGATAGGCTTCTGCAACAGATTTGGCTGCTACATTATAAGCTTCTATAGTTTCATAATTGTTGCCTAAATAGTTTTGTAAAACTTGCTCAATATGTTCCGTTACGCCTCGCAATTGTTCTCGTATGTCGTCACTGCGTGTATAGGTTTTCTGGCCTGAAATAAATTTATGTAGATTTTTGAAAGGAAAGGTATTTCCCATACTTACAGGATCGATAAATATTCCTTTTAACTTTCTTATTGGGAACGTGCTAATTACTCTCAATGCAATAGATTCTATACCAGAGAGTGCTGCTTGTCGAGATTCAGCAGTACGGCTAAAAATTGCAATATGTCCCGGTTGAAAGTTGGGAAACTCATTAGAAAAGTCCCGAATTGGAACAAGTGCTGGAATCTTCTTTGGTGGCTCGACTTGCTCGATCAAAAACTCCCCAATGCGCAATACACCAGGCGCAAGACCTTGCATTGGAGGCTGATAACTATTATCACTACTGTATGGATTCCATTGTGGATTGTCCCAAGGCAGTGATAATAAACGAGGAACATCAAATGCGACTCTTAAGTTAGCAATTGGTTGTTGTTGTTGTTGCCATACTTGTTGAAATAAATGATTCTGTCTGTTTGCATTTTTGCGAGCTAAATCAATACATTCAATAGCCTTGGCAATATTATACAAGCCATCATTTCTGCATTGTTTTATTTGTTCATTGATATTTTTTTCAGTATCTGCAATTTTCTTAGATAATAATTTTTCTTCTTGATTAATTTTATATTGCAGTTCTTTTTTTTGAATATGTTTTATTTTTTGTTCTTCATTTAATTCGCGTATCTCTTTGAATATTTTTAATAAACCTTTCATGGTCGTTTTTTGATGTTGAGTTTAACTTAGCAAGCAAAAAAAGAACTTGAGTACAAAATATTGTGTTATTCAAAGCCTAGACTTATGCCAAAATATAAACCTGTTAAAATAAAAGTTACAGTAAGATTTTGCCAAATTATTGTTGTCCCTACCCCGATAACAACACCAAAAATAATGTATACCATTCTTTGAGTTTTAAGATTCTCAAGATCCCTCTCAATGTCACGCAATGCGTTAACTATATATACCTCCGGCTCTTTTAAATTCTTCAAACTATTATTCTTGATCTGCTGTAAATCTGCCAAAGTATTATCTTTATTTTGCTTTATAGCTTTCCCATGTTCCAAAAAATTATAAGCATTAACCAAAGCTTGATCGATGTTGAGATTAGTATCTGTATAATTGGAATTTTGATTGATGGATAAATTTGAAATATCGCTAATTCCAAACTCATCAGCTAGATGGTTTACTTGTTTAAGCTTGGATTCATGAAAATTTAGATTTTCCTGACTATCTATCATTTGTTGGTATTGAGTACCTATTGCCTGAATTGCTTGATAATAGGTATTTAGAAGAACCTGATCGGCCTTGTCTTGAGATAATGTGAATTGATCTTTAGATGAGTGTTTCATACTGTTAATCTATAAAGAATGTGTATTAGCAATTATCTGCGATCGCTTAACCTAGAGTTGTTTTCGGTGAAATGCATTATATATGTAGCATGTAGCAATTTTTGTTAACTACTAGACAAAATAGGCGAGCGGTGAGAATTATACAATGTACCTTTTTTTTCAAAACTGAAGCCTATTTCCACTTCAGCTTGCTCAATGTGCATCTCTTGATTAATTTCTTTCCAACTTGCCGCCCTATTGCGGCAAGTCTTCACCAGAATTGGCTTGATTTTGTCAAAGGTTGTACTAACCTTATCAGCAAATCTATTAGAAATTTGCTGAGCCTGATCTTCTGGCACTTCTACTTCTATCAAAGTGCCATCCTCTAACTCAATTAGCTTTGCAGCCATCCTAATTATTTTTTGTTGGATATTTTGGAGTGATTATAGCAGTTTTCACTCATTCTTGACAAATTGAGTCTACATCGCTTTGCTCAAGAGACTTTACTAAAGATTAACAATGAGAACGAATTGTAGATAGAAATATTCCTTTATCTCGGTTCTACTGTTTCTCCATCACTTATTACTAATTTACTTTTTGTTATTGATGCTACTAATGTCACCATAAATTGCAGCTTAGGTACTCCCATTTTCGACACGCAATCTTTGGTATATTCCCCAATGGTGCATTAGGTGTAGGTTGGGTTGAGGGGAACGTAGCTTGCTTTGGTGTAGGGTCACCCAACGCTGGAGTAAGTTGTGTTGGGTTTCACTTCGTTCCACCCAACCTACTATTAGCGATCGCACTGGCAAAACCTAGATAGGGTTTGCTGAATAAGTAATAAGTAACAAGTAATACCAAATCCGGTTACAATAGAGCCGTTTTGAGCAAACCGTGAAATCTTGCTCTGAGACGTTTCATGAAACGTCTCTACAATGTGGGCATAGCGGGTATATCGATACCGGATTTGGTATAACAAGTAATAAGTAAGAACCACTTCCTGAAGCAAAACCTAGATAGTTGAGA
>JAAHHL010000236.1 GCA_010672185.1 Caldora sp. SIO3E6
CCCTAAGAGAAACGGTGAAAGCGGTGAAGGATGTCAGTCGATGGTGGAAGTGAGGGGGTTGGGGAGACGCGGGGACACGGGGACGCGGGGACGCGGAGAGAATTTTTATGCATAGTGGTGAAATTGTTTTATTTAGGACTGCCTTGGAGACTTGTTAAGGAGTTGTAGAGAGATAATTGAGTCTACAGGCGCACAACTATTCCATTGTTAGGAATATTATCAAAAAATAATCGCAAATGCAAATAAATCCTAGAAGCAGTCGCTCAACGCAAGCTGATGCCGTTGGCATAGCCTCTTGTAGAGAGAGCGATCGCCTGCACTAGAGGAAAAGTGTGGGAAGAGAGAGTATTTTGCTCGACAATCAGCGTTAAGTCCCAGTAGTGCGAGCATCTTGCTCGCGTTTAACCTCCATCTAGCTACCGACAAATTTGTTGAAAGAGGGAAATTTTCGGTAATCCGCAAGGTTATCAATAGGGCGGGTTTTGTACGACGGTTATCGTCGAATGGGTTAAGATTTCCCTAAACCCGCCCCTACGGGTATACATAATGTGAGGAATATTCTTTGTGCCCTACCCTTCGGGAACTCCTTCGGAGAATGTGCCTTTGTGGTTATTACTTCTCACCACGATCAGCTTTACTGATGCTGTAAGCGATCGCCTCTTGTCGAGAAAGCGATCGAGAAACGAGTATGATTAAAATTACTTAATTAAAGAAGGAAATTTTCGGTAACCCGCAAGGTTATCGATAGGGCGGGTTTTGTACGACAGTTATCGTCGAATGGGTTAAGATTTCCCTAAACCCGCCCCTACGGGTATACATAATGTGAGGAATATTCTTTGTGCCCTACCCTTCGGGAACTCCTTCGGAGAATGTGCCTTTGTGGTTATTACTTCTCACCACGATCAGCTTTACTGATGCTGTAAGCGATCACCTCTTGTAGAGAGAGCGATCCGTTTGCACCGGTGGAAAAGTGTAGGGAGTGCGATCGCGTAATAAAGTTGCTACATAAACTAATATATCTAAGCCTGTGAAGCAACACTTTGGGGATTAACACTTATAATCTCAGAAAAACGTTTGAAGTCATCAATGTTAAATGTAAGTAAATGTCTAATTTTATGAGTTACCATCGCAGCGACTAAACGAGCATCATGTACTTGTTTTCCCTTAACCTGATGCTTAATAACAATACTCTCCCACTCAGTCAAAATCTCAGGAGTATCCGGATATAGTACAAATATTCTCTTGATTTTATCTATTGCTTGTGAAGTTTCATCAATAGATAACCCTAAACCATTATTGCTAATTGGTCGTGTAGCAACAGCCCAAAACTCGATAAGATTCTGTGGAACAATACATAAAGACACACCTTGTCTTCTAAGCAGAAAAATCGCTTTTTGAGCGTCGGGATGCATCGGACTATCCTTCTGCACCAAACGCAGCAAAACATTTGTATCCACCAAATAGCTCATAACATTTCATCTTCTCTTGTATAGATACTTTCCCGGTCAACTGCTGTATCGGCAAGTGGCGGTGTTCCAAAAAAAGCTGGACTATTGATTAAATCCATCAATTCCGAGTTCCATTCTTGCTCAGTTAGTGTTTGATAGCAAGATGTTTGTTCTGGGTTAATCAAACCATCTTCAATCACAGATTCAAGATAGGTTTCTACCGATACACCTTTGGCAGCAGCTTGAGCAATTAGATGAGCCTCGACTTCTGGTTTCAACTGAAGTGTTATAGTCATTTTTTTTAATAAACAATGAAATTAGTTTCCAGGCAACACTATTTTAACTGAAGTGTCCCATAGAGGTTGAACTCAAACTAAGCTTGTACGCATCTAGTTGGCGCATTTTCACTGACGCATCAGACGCGGAGAGGATTTTCATCCGTGGTGGTGAAATTGTTTCATCAGTACTGCCTTGGAAACTTGTTAATGAGTTGTAGAGAGATAACTTAGTCTACAGGCGCACAACTATTCCATTATTAATAACTCTAGCAAAAAATAATCACAAATGCAACTAAATTCCAGAGCCCCGACTTCTTGGTTGAAGAAAGTGATTAATTTGATAAACCGGCAAAAGAAGTCGGGGCTCTACTTCGATTCTGGTTGTTCAACCCGACATGATATTAGGCTGCATCGCTTGCATAATTATACACAGGGATCTCAACAAAATAGTCAGGTTTTCCTTGAGCTAAAACCATCTGTTGTAGACGTTCCACAATGGATGGAGAGAAAAACTGCTCACCAGTTTCTTCATTAACACGAGCAGGTACATTCTCAATAATGATAATCTTGCCGCTTAGTTCTAAAGTATAAGTGACTTGCTTCTCAACCAATATCTCTTGCCATTCACTTGTCATCGCTGCTACGCCTCCTCGGGTTTTGAAGTAATAAGTAATAAGTAATAAGTAATAAGTGAAGAGTTCATGATGATTTTCAAGTAGAAGTGCAAGGTTTTTAAACAAAAAGATTCAATTTTCTTGCACTTTTTTGGCCACAAAATACCTGAAATTATTGTCTGGCATAGCTTCGACACTTATTCAGCAAGCCCTACTTATCATCTGGATAGTCTTCAATGATTTGACCATTCGCAACTGCCTCTCTAACTTCTTGGACTCGAACTTGCCGCAGGATAGATTGGTCAACGGCGTGCTTAGAAAACTCAAATTGGCCTTCAGCAAATTTACGGCGGATTTCAGCAATTATTGTGGTCATCCAACTATTAGGTCGGTGCTGTAGGCGATCGCTCTATCAACAACTCCAGAATACTGCCTTGGAGCCTTGTTAATGAGTCATAGAGAGATAACTTTATCTACAGGCGCACACCTATTCCATTATTAATAACTCTAGCAAAAAATAATCGTAAATGCAAATAAATCCTAGAAGCAGTCGCTCAATGCAAGTTGGTGTTGTTAGCGTAGCCTCTTGTAGAGAGAGCGATCGCTTGCACTAGAGGAAAAGTGTGGGAAGAGAGAGTATTTGGCTCGACAATCAGCGTTAAGTCCCAGTAGTGCGAGCATCTTGCTCGCGTTTAACCTCCATCTAGCGATCGAGATGTTTGCGCTACGTGCTAGCATCGCTTACGCACTACCGACAAATTTGTTTAAACAGGGAAATTTTCGGTAATCCGCAAGGTTATCGATAGGGCGGGTTTTGTATCACCGTTATTGTCGAATGGGCTAAGATTTCCCTAAACCCGCCCCTACGAGTATACATAATTTGAGGAATATCCTTTGTGGTTATTATTTCAGAATGAAGAGTGAAATATGCGATCGCGCCCTCACCCCTGAAAGCAGAGGATGGGATTCAATCAATCCCATTTTCCCTGGACGTAATTTGCCAAAATATTTTGATCTTTGCTCAGTAACATATTTTGATTAAGCTTGGCATTTGCCACAATCACACGGTCAAATGGATCACGAGTCCAATTTATCTCTAAAGCTTGACCAATAATCAAATTAAAGTCCTTCTGACAAACCCTCAAGCCGATTCGATTAGATAAATCCAGAAGAATCACATCGGACTCATCCCTTACCCGCCCAATCTCATACAAATATTGCAACTCCAGCCGCACGATGGGTGAAACATAAATCTCATGGTCATTAATTAACGATTTTGCCAAATCACTCAACCTATTCCCTAAACCCCCATAAAGCCATACGACTACATGGGTATCAAGGTAAATCAAGACTAACCTCCTGGTCCCAAGTGATCTCCACTAGTTCTTCGGGATTTCCCACAATCACCTCTGGACGAGAAATCAAGTTCTGTAATTTATCCACCTTCTCGATTGGAACGATTTGTAAATGCTTTCCCCCCCGGTCTATCTCTAGAGGGATACCAGTCTCTAGGATTTCATCCAATAAATTGTAGAGATTTCCCCGTAGTTCCGTTGGTGTAACCCGTTTCATAATTTTGGTGGGTGAACGTACATATACATATTATATGCGTACATGAAGGAATTGAGAATGGGGAATGGGGAATGGGGAATGGGGAATGGGGAATGGGGAATGGGGAATGGAGAATGGAGAATGGAGAATGGGGGAACTAGAGGGAGAAGGAAGACTTTCACAAAGGACAAAGGACAAACAACAAACAACAAACAACAAATTGCTTGCAATCGCACAACAGATTTTCCTTAGTCTTCGGGATTATAGGTTTCTATTTTTTCTAAGAGTAGCTCAAGATTATTAGCTAGCGGAGGCAAACCAGTAGTGGCAATTTCCCAGACGACATCAAGGTTAACATCAAAGTAAGCATGGGCTAATCTATCTCTGGTTCCTTTAATCTGTCTCCAGGGAATTTCTGGTGCTTGAGCCTCGGTCTCAGGAGATATGTTTTTAGCTGCTTCACCAAGAATTTCAATCAACCTGACAACTGCTAGGGCTAGCATATCATCTCTATCTAGATCTTCACGAGAACGGTTTTGAGTAAAGGTTAGGACTTTTTGAGTCGCATCAAGCATATGCCGTAGGCGAATGATATCATCAAGCTTTGACATAAATTTCCTTAGCTTCAGCCAGTACCTGCTCACGGAAATAGCGGCTCAGATCTTGAGGGGTATTTAGGTCAATGGTACGACCAATGATCTCTGAGAGCTTGTCTTGGATGTCAATAAAGTCAAATCCCGGGATATGACCGGGTTCAAATTCCACAAGGATATCGACGTCACTATCAGGATGAAAATCTTGGCGCAAAACCGAGCCAAACAAAGCTAGTTTGCGAATATGATGCTGTTGACACAGGCTCACGATTGCTTCTTGCTGGAACGTAATGGGTAATGTTCTTGGTGTAGGGGTCACGAGTTATTCATCTCCCTGAGTTGTGATTAGATTACCTTCTTCATTATTTTAAAGGACTTCCCAGATATGGAGATGCAGGGATGGGGGAACTAGAGGGAGAAGGAAGATATTCACAAAGGACAAACGACAAAGGACAAACGACAAAGGACAAACGACAAACAACAAATTGCTTGCGATCGCACAACATATTTTCGTATGATGAGATGTTTTGAAGTCTGTAGCAGAGAGAAGGTTATGTCTAAACGAGTGCAAGTAGTTCTTAATCAAGATATTAGAAAGCTAGGCAAGAATGGTGACCTAGTGGAAGTAGCTCCTGGCTATGCCCGCAATTATCTCATTCCTAGAGGTATCGGAGCCCTAGCTACTACTGGTATTATCAAGCAAGTCGAACAGCGCAAAGAGAGAGAGAGGCAGCGCTTGATCGATATTCAAAAGCAAGCTGAAGCTCGTAAAACCGCCCTGGAAACCATCAGTCGCTTTACTATCCGCAAGCAAGTGGGTGAAGATGAAGCCATCTTTGGTACGGTTACTGCCTTAGAAGTAGCTGAAGTAATTCAACAGGCTACAGGGCAAGAAGTAGACAGGCGAGGCATTACTGTACCCGATATTAGCAAACTTGGTTTCTATAAAGCAGAAGTCAAGCTACATCCAGAGGTTACAGCGACTATCGAAATCCATGTTGCACCAAATTAAGGTGTTAGGTTTTAGGTGTTAGGTGTTAGGTGTTAGTTAGTGACACGACTAAAAATGTAGGTTGGGTGGAACGGAGTGAAACCCAACAAAGCGTTACTGGCGTTGGGTTACGCTATCGCTACACCCAACCTACTTATTCTACCATTTTAGGTGTGTCGCGCCAGTAAAGTGGACAATGCTAGCCTTATGACAATGACTACGAGAGGAGAAGCTTTTACAGAGTAAGCGGATCGCCTTAATAAAATTATGAATAAATTGAGATATTGTGAAGCCGGAATTAACAATCAACATTCTTTTAGATGAAGCAGGCAAATTTGCAGAGATTGAGAGTATTTATGATGAACCATCACTTTACGGCGTCACAGACGGAAAGGCTGTAGGTACATACCTCGAACACAAATTTATGGCGTATTTAAGCCAAGCATACACTTACGAGGCAGGTAACTCAGCTTCCGGCATTGATTTTCCAGAGCTGAATCTAGATATGAAAGTGACTAGTATCCGCCAACCTCAATCATCTTGTCCATTTAAATCTGCTCGCCAAAAGATTTTTGGTCTTGGATACAACTTATTGATATTTGTCTATGAAAAATCAGATGATAACCAGAGTCGTACTGGTAGGCTTAATCTTCAACACACCATATTTGTTGATAAAGCTTGCACTGCAGACTACCAAATGACACGAGGGATTCTTGATATTCTCAAGAATGATGGCAACACAGATGACTTAATTGCTTTTATGCAGGATAAAAATCTACCTGTTGACGATATTGAGGCTCTGAATATTGCCGAGGAGATCTTGAATACCCCACCAAAGCAAGGTTATCTCACTATATCTAACGCATTACAGTGGAGGCTTCAATACAGCCGAGTCATACAAAGAGCTGGAGATGTTCCAGGTCTCCATCGCGTTCGATAATAATTATGCTCTCACAAAAACACAAACAGAAGTGTGAATTTGGTGATTTCCAAACTCCTGATGCTCTTGCTCACCAAGTTGTACAAACCTTGAAAGATCTTGATATTCAACCACAATCAGTTATTGAACCAAGTTGTGGTCAAGGAGCCTTTATCTTTGCTGCCGCTAATGTTTTTGCTAACAGTACTCAGTTTATTGGTGTTGATATTAATCAAGCACATTTAGATATACTAAGGTCAAAAATTATTGCCCAAAATGTTACAGTTCCCATAAAGACTATTTGTACCAGTTTCTTTGATGTGGATTGGTTGAATATCTTAAATAATTTACCTGAACCAATTTTAATTCTTGGCAACCCGCCTTGGGTCACCAGTGCAGAGTTGGGAAGGCTAAACAGCGATAATCTTCCGGTCAAGTCTAATTTTATGAAAATAAATGGTTTAGATGCACTGACTGGCAAGAGTAATTTTGATATTTCAGAATGGATGCTCCTACAGCATCTTCAATGGTTGCAAGGACGAACAGGTATTGTGGCCATGCTATGTAAAACTGCTGTGGCTCGGAAAGTGCTTTTTTATGCTTGGAAGCACGATAAATTTATCCAACAAAGCAGAATTTATCAAATTGATGCCCTGAAATATTTCAAGGTAACAGTGGATGCTTGCTTATTTATAATAGAAATTGGCAGTATCAAACCCAAAGCTTGTTATTTTTTTGAACAATTGTCAGCTCAAAAACCATCAGACACGATTAACTACTATGATGGCCGAGTTATCGCTGATTTGGTAAACTACAAAAAATGGCAACACTTACGGGGAGCCGATAAGAACTATATATGGCGCTCTGGTATTAAGCATGACTGTTCCAAAGTGATGGAGTTGATCAAAATTGGTTCAGTATATCAGAACGGCAATGGTGTGATAGTCTCCCTAGAAGATAACTATATCTATCCTCTGTTGAAAAGTTCTGATGTGGCCAATGGTCGAGTAAGTGACTGTCGAAAGTATGTATTGATTACACAGCAGTATATTGGAGAAGAGACAAACAAAATTAAGGAGCAAGCACCCAAAACATGGCGCTATTTACAAGAAAACGCTGCTGCTCTTGCAAAACGTAGTAGCTCAGTATATAAAAAACGTCCAGAATTTTCAATTTTTGGTGTTGGTAATTACACCTTTTATCCTTGGAAAGTCGCTATATCTGGTTTTTATAAGAAGCTGAGTTTTTATGCAGTTCCTCGTATCAAAAATTATCCTGTAATCTTTGATGATACAGTTTATTTTATACCATGCTCTTCTGAAGAAGAAGCACATTTTATCGCTGATTTACTCAATTCCTCTATTGCTAAGATGTTTTTCAATTCCATGATTTTCTGGGGCAACAAACGACCAATTACAATTGATTTACTTAAACAGCTCAATATCCAGGCTCTTGCCCGTGAACTTAACCGTGAAGATGAGTATATTTACCATATTAAAAAACATTAAATTTAATCAAATATGTACAGTTTTATCTTGAGATTACTACCGGTATATGGCACAAGAACCTAATTTTTCTTCATTTAGCAACAACTCTCTACCTCCTCAGAACATTGACGCTGAGGAGTCAATTCTGGGGGGTATTCTGCTAGACCCGGAAGCTATCGGTCGGGTTGCTGATACCCTGCTAGCAGAAGCATTCTATATCAATGCCCACAAAGATATTTACCAAGCTGCTTTATTGCTCTACAGTCAGGGTAAACCAACGGACTTGATGAGTGTTACATCCTGGTTGTACGACCATGAATCATTAGACAAAGTTGGTGGCCAAAGTAAGTTAGCTCAATTAGTGGAGCGTACTGTATCAGCGGTTAATATTGACCGGTACGCTACATTAGTAATGGACAAGTACCTGCGTCGCCAATTGATTAAGGCAGGTAATGAGATTGTACAGCTGGGCTATGAGACATCGACTGAATTGGAACAAGTCCTCGACCAAGCAGAACAAAAAATCTTCAGCCTTACCCAGTCTCGTCCACAACAGG
>JAAHHL010000237.1 GCA_010672185.1 Caldora sp. SIO3E6
CTTTCATGATCCATGGTGAGAATTACTATATACTCGAAGTACTTATTGAATAGCGTAGGGTACGCACATCCTAGATGTTTCAGTGTGTACCCTGCAAAGTAGTATTGCGGGTTGATTTTGATTTATAACAAATATGTAAACCATTTCTTACATGTGGCGCGCAATATATGGCGTTTCCAGATGAGTTGTAAACCTAGATTGTCGTTTTTTTCTAAAAAAACTTCTGTATTCTTTCCTCCTGACTCGGAGACTCCTTTTATAGCAGTCGCCAAGGCGGTTAGGACAACGCCAAATGCTGAAACCTTTACCAGTCAATCTCTTCCCTTCTGCCTTCTGCCCTCTGCCTTTTGCTATACACGCTATTCAATGTTCACATACCATTCTCCAAAAGCTATATGAGCAATCTTTCTTCTGTTGAAGCTATTACTTCCCAGAATGAGCAGCCGTCTCCAGGAACCCCCGAAGACTGGAGACGGTTTTTTAGCTTTAGTACCGATCACAAAGTGATTGGTATTCAATATATTGTTACTGCCTTTTTCTTCTTTCTCGTCGGCGGTATCTTTGCCATGATTGTTCGGGGAGAACTTATTACCCCAGAAGCAGATCTAGTGGATCGCACGGTCTATAATGCGATGTTCACCCTGCATGGTACCGTCATGCTGTTTTTATGGACTTTTCCCGTACTAGCAGGGTTAGCCAATTATCTCGTACCTCTAATGATTGGAGCCAGAGATATGGCCTTTCCTCGGTTGAATGCGGTTGCCTTTTGGATGGTGCCGGTCTTTGGGGTAATCTTAATGGCAAGCTTCCTAGTACCAGGGGGTCCAGCTCAAGCAGGCTGGTGGTCTTATCCACCGGTCAGTTTACAAAATCCTACAGGGAATTTAATTAACGGTCAATTTCTCTGGCTGTTGGCGGTGGCACTTTCGGGAATATCATCCATTATGGGAGCCGTCAACATTGTAACCACCATTTTTCGGATGCGATCGCCGGGAATGTCCTTTTTCCGGATGCCGATTTTTGTTTGGGCTGTACTTAGTGCCCAAACTATTCAATTATTTGGCTTACCGGCTCTCACTGCGGGGGCCGTGATGCTGTTATTCGATTTAACCGTAGGTACTAGCTTCTTTGACCCAGCTAAAGGGGGCGACCCCGTTCTATTCCAGCACTTCTTCTGGTTTTACTCTCATCCCGCAGTCTATGTGATTATCCTACCAATTTTTGGTATTTTTTCCGAAATCTTCCCCGTTTACGCCCGCAAGCCCCTTTTTGGTTACAAGGTGGTGGCTATTTCCTCCTTGATCATTGTGGGATTAAGTGCAGTGGTTTGGGTGCATCATATGTTTGCTAGCGGCACCCCTGGCTGGATGCGGATGCTGTTTATGTTCTCCACCATGCTAATTTCTGTACCCACTGGCATTAAGGTTTTTGCCTGGGTAGCAACTATTTGGGGAGGTAAACTTCGACTCACCAGCGCCATGCTGTTTGGACTAGGTGGCTTAGTCATGTTTGTGTTTGCTGGCATCACCGGCATTATGTTAGCAGCGGTTCCGGTGGATATCCATGTTAACAACACCTATTTTGTAGTGGGACATTTTCACTACGTGATCTATGGCGCAACCGTTATGGGGGTCTATGCCGCGTTCTATCATTGGTTTCCTAAAATGACAGGGCGTATGTACAATGAAGGGTTAGGAAAATTGCACTTTGCGCTGACCTTTATCGGCACCAATCTTAATTTCTTCCCTATGCATCCCTTAGGACTCCAAGGAATGCCGCGACGGGTTGCTTCCTATGACCCGGAATTTGCCTTTTGGAATGTAGTTGCCAGCATTGGAGCTTTTTTGCTGGGGATGTCTACTCTGCCCTTTATTCTGAATATGGTTGGTTCTTGGCTACAAGGAGAAAAAGCACCCAAAAATCCCTGGCGAGCAATTGGCATAGAATGGCTCGTCTCCTCTCCACCAACTCATGAGAACTTTGAAGAGTTACCGGTGGTGATTGCTGAACCTTACGGCTATGGTAAATCTGAACCCTTGGTTGCAAACCCTGATGTGCTGGAGCGTCGATTCAGTAATCATAAAATCGAGCGTGCAGAGGAGCGGAGGAGCAGGGGAGCAGGGGAGCAGGGGAGCAGGGGAGCAAAGGAGAGCTGAAAGTATTGATGTTTCCTTTCTCAATTCATCAAATTTTATTACTGAATCGGTGTTTTAGGAATTGGCTATGAACCAAACTGAAATCGATCCGTCACTCAATGCTCATCAAGCATCAAGCAGTGCTACCGTGACTGCTGCGGCTCATGAGCATGATGAAGCAGGCAACAGTATGTTTGGCTTCATTATCTTCTTGCTTTCAGAAAGTGTCATTTTCCTGAGCTTCTTTGCCGGATACATTGTTTATAAGACCACTGCTCTAGATTGGCTGCCTCCTGGTGTCACAGGATTAGAGATTAAAGAGCCAGCAATTAATACCGTAGTGCTAGTTTCTAGTAGCTTTGTGATTTATCTTGCTGAACGCTTTCTCCATAAAGAAAATCTCTGGGGTTTTCGGCTCTTTTGGCTGCTAACGATCGCTATGGGTAGCTATTTCTTGTACGGTCAAGCAGTAGAATGGCAGGGGCTTCCCTTTGGATTTACCGATGGTGTATTTGGCGGCACTTTTTATCTACTCACTGGGTTTCATGGCTTACATGTGTTAACCGGTGTCCTGTTGCAATTGCTGATGTTAGGACGTTCCTTTATTCCCGGTAACTACGATGGTGGTGAGTTTGGAGTAGCAGCCACTTCCCTGTTTTGGCACTTTGTCGATGTTATTTGGATTATTTTGTTTGCGCTGATTTATCTCTGGCAGTGAGGGAGCTATGATTATTGATGACCAACACTACGACCTAATCATTGTTGGCACTGGTGCGGGGGGAGGTACCCTGGCATACAAACTCGCTGCCAGTGGCAAAAAGATTCTCATTCTGGAGCGGGGTGATTTTATGCCCCTAGAGGAGCAGAATCGTAGCAATGTGGATATTTTTAAGCGCGAACGCTATCACGCACCAGAACAGTGGTATGACAACGCCGGGGAACCATTTTGGCCCCAAATGAATTATGCCATCGGCGGCAATACTAAAATTTATGGTGCAGCCTTGTTGCGGCTACGGGAGCAGGATTTTGAAGCAGTGCAGCATCAGGGGGGAGTCTCACCGGAATGGTGTGTGAAATATTCCGACTTTGAACCCTACTACTCTGAAGCCGAACAGCTTTATAAAGTCCACGGACAAACCAACAGTGAGCCGACTGAACCAGTTCATAGTCAAGATTACCCCTTTGAAGCGATCGCTCACGAGCCTCAAATTGCAGAAATCTATAATGCGATCGCTCAGCAAGGTTTGCACCCATCTCCCCTACCATTAGGATTAACGCGCCAGGATGATGACCCCACCAATGATTCAGAAGTCAGTGGCATTGTTCCAGCTTTGAAAAATCCCAATGTCACCTTAAAAACCAGAGCCAAGGTAGTTGCTTTGCACACCAACCCCTCAGGTTTAGCAGTCAAAGCCGTCGAAGCGGAAGTTGCCGGACAATCCTACCTGTTTATGGGAGATATTGTCGTACTTGCCTGTGGAGCAGTCAACTCTGCCGCCTTACTCCTACGTTCAGGAAACGACAAACATCCCCAAGGTTTGGCTAATAGTTCCGATTTAGTGGGACGCAACTTAATGAAAAGCTTGCTAACCGCTGTGGTGCAACTGAGAACTAAGCCTAATTCCGGGTCTTTTTTCAAAACGATTTACGTTAATGATTTTTATACCGGTGATAGCGACTTTCCCTACCCGATGGGACATATTCAAAATACCGGTGGATTACTCAGTGATATTATCTTTGCGGAAGAACCACCCCTGTTTTCCGTGCTGGCAAAATTTATGCCTGGATTTGGGCTCAAACAGTTAGCCACCCGTTCCATCGGCTGGTGGACACAAACTGAAGATTTACCTGACCCCAATAACCGAGTGCGAGTTGAAGGTAACAAGTTATTTGTTGACTACACTCCCAATAATTTAGAAGCCCACGATCGCTTAGTTTATCGTTGGACTGAAGTATTAAAAACTGTTGAAAAAGATTTGGATGGTTTTCAGCGCGGAGTCATACATCCCCGTGGTGAAGTGCCGATTCAGGTGATGGCAAACCAATGTGGCACCTGCCGTTTTGGTGATGATCCTGTTACTTCGGTACTAGATAGTAACTGCCGCACCCATGATGTGGACAATTTGTATGTGGTAGATGGTAGTTTTTTTCCATCCAATGCTAGTATCAGTCCCGCTTTAACCATTATTGCCAATGCACTGAGGGTGAGCGATCATCTAATGGAACGGTTGTCTTGAGCTAAGTTTAAAGATAACCAAGAAAACCATACCATGTAGGGGCGAAGCATTTGGGCGATAATTTAAGTAAATAGACCAAAGTATACCAATCCAAATGCTTCGCCCTTCGTCTACGTTAATATAAGCATACCTATATCTGTTATCCTATGTCTTCATTGAGTAATATTCGCCACCAAATTAGGCAGTTAACGTTTGCTGAGCAGTTACGCTTATTAGAAGATCTGGTCATTGTAGTTTGTCAACAGGCTAAGGCACAGCCTAAACGTAGTATTTTAGAACTTAAAGGTCTTGGTAAGGAAGTTTGGCAAGGCATTGATGCTCAGGCTTATGTTGACCAGGAGCGAGAGTCATGGAATGGTTAGACCAATTACAGGATAAAGTTGTTGGTCTAGATACAGCACCACTCATTTACTTTGTCGAAGAAAATTTCACCTATTTGAGGATCGTTGAAGCGTTCTTTTTAGCTTTTGAACGAGGTCATTTTCAGATTATTACTTCCACAGTGACTTTGTTGGAAGTTTTAGTTCAGCCTTTAAGAACAGGCAACTTAAGTTTGGCAAGTCAATACCGAGATATTCTCTTGAATCAAAATCGTCTATCTGTCGTATCAGTGTCACCTGAAATAGCAGAGCTTTCGGCTCAACTTAGAGCTGATTATGCTTTACGAACGCCTGATTCTATTCAATTAGCAACTGCAATTAACGAAGGAGCTGCGTCATTTTTGACCAATGCTCGAAGGTTGGCAGCAATTCCTCATCTTGAAATTTTGGTACTAGATCAACTACTTTATTACTGATTTACTTGCCTCATTATACCCTATCTTACTTTTGCCTTCAGTCAATTTTGGTTTCAAAAAGTTCTTCTCTCCTACTTTGGCTGCGTTTACGTAATCTCTTCCTTGGAGCTACATAGTAACCTTGTCGCATCGGTCTACGATCAAGCACTTCTAATGCAGATCGTGTCTCTCTAAGATTTAAGGCAAGTAGCTGCTCGAAAATCTGAAGACCAACCTCACGGTATGATGGTAAGGGTTTGCGGTGTAACTGAATAGCAATTGTGGTTAAACTTTCTGCAAGAAGTGCAGTTGGTCTGGCTGGATTAGTGAGTTCTACGCCAATACTAAGCAAGCTCTTACAAACTTCAGCTACGACTTCGGGATTTTTGTCTACCAGTTCTTCTACTTCGATAATTTCCATCAAATCACTAGCAGCTTCTAGGAGTACTTTCTGGTTCTGGCAAACTGTTTGAATAATTTTACACATTCCACTGTCCAATTTGAAGTCGTATCTGAAGTCGTATCTACTCAACCGGAAAATACTTGCTACAGCCTTTTGAACAGATATGCTAGAGGAAGAAGCAAGAGTGTAAAGAATTTCTGTTGCGATCGCTCGACATCTTCGTTCAACCCATAGATGACTGGCAGCATGAGCAAGTCCACAGAGGATTGCCTCATTATCCTGGGTAACGAGATGATGACGAATTCTCGCAACTGACCATTCATCTTGATATTGGATATGTTGGATCAACAATAGTTCTCCATATGCCTGCTGGGAGAAGTTGGAGTGATTAGACTTGAGTATCTCCAGCCAACCTTGTACAGTTTCTTTGGGTTCAAACCAGCCAATTGTGCGTGAGATAAAGTAGAGTGCCCAAGCATATTGAAGAACTTCTGGACAGTTGCAAATCACTTGGTCAAAAAGTTTAGTTGCCTGAGTTAGATCACCATTCAATAAAGGTGGCATTCGTGTCAATATATCTACCCATACAGCTGGATGAGGTTCTACACCCAATTGTGATCTGATAAATTTTGTCCAGCCTTCTAAATCTGGAGGGTCTTGTTGGAGATACCCCTCTGCGATCGCTCGTACAATATTACCTCTACCACTGGGTAGCAAATGATAACCACCTATCCCAAAGAGGATGGGTGATTTGAGGTCAGATATTTGTTCCTCTTTACTCCTGTAATAGGCTAACTCTGGTTGTGAATGGCTTGAAAACCAACTTTCAAGTAAAGCAAGTATTGAAGAAGGCAAGCCTTGATTTCGTTCAGCAATCTTTTCTAACGCACTAGCAGCATCAGAACGAAAAGTTTCCGAAACGAAGCTTCGCTGATCAAGATCTTCAATAATCTGAATTAGAGCATTTGCTGAGAAATCAGTTTCAGCTAAGTCTTCTAATGCATCGCCTACATAACTTTCATGCAGCTGAGGTTTCAGATGTGGAAGGATGCGAATAAATCTTGATGGATCATCCTTTACCAACTCACCAAATTCGCGAGACTGTTGAATTGCTCCACCTGCGCGTGACAGATTATCAAAAAATCGCTGACGGGGATGATCCAATCCTGTTTCGTCGGATAGTTCATTGAAGAGATTTAACAGATGTTGATCCGATGCACGATTCATCTCATCTTGCGTCATACGGGGCCCAACGCGAGTATCTTGAATTGTTTCGATACCCCTGCTACTCTTTTGCAAATCAACCCACGGTAGAGCACGTTTCTCTTCTTCTTTCAACCGTCTTAATTCAGGACTCAAATACTCCTCAGGAATAGCTTGTAATAGATACAATCGATGTTCTCGATTGTATTCCAGGCATCTGCGACGAAAATTCACATCCTCGTTACTTTTAAGTTGCCAGTAGGTAAACTCCTGAATTGTCTGCTCAAGTCGCTGTCTATCTTCTGGTTGTAGATGAGGAAAAATAGCTGCAATCAGTTTGTTTGTTTTTCTGTGACAATCATTGCTCGTATTGCTACCTAAACTGAGTCGTCTTGGATCTGCCAATAGGTAATTCAAAACTTTTGTGGCTTCCTCTGAAGCAACCACTTCTAATCCGTGCGCTAATAGCCGATGTACAGCTAATAAATCTGAATTTGCATTTTGCTCAACAAATTTGAAGAAGGTATATTTGTCTTGTTTTGCTAACTTAGTGATGGCTGTGAGCAAAGACTGAATAATTGTACTGTCAGAAAACCTGAAATCACCCACTCGATTCAAGAGATATCTGACTGCAAGAGGTTTTGTATCGTAGGCAAGCCGCTGAGTAAGATCTGTGAACCAAGACCATATCGATGCCAAAAAACTCTGTGGGCGTGCTTCAGCAAATTTCTCAATCTCGTAAAATTTACTGCCGTTTTCAAGTAGAGCTTTCAGAGGATTCATCGTATCGTGTTGATAACCATGTAGCCAGCGCTTCACCTCGTCGGCATCTGATGGTAGTTCTGGTGGTGGTATTTTACTAGCTTTAATGGCCTGAGTTAAGAGATAATCTAGGTGAGCACGGATAACTCTGGCAGCATAATCCGGTAAAGTATTAGCTATCCTTTTAGCGATCGCAGCAACACTATGCCATTCAATATTTACTCGGCAGATAATTCGCTCTGTTAACCAAACTCTTTCCGGAGTCCACTGGCTAATATTCCCGATTACAAGAATGCTCAATAGATCATAACTTGCGTCATTAAGCCAATATTCTTCTAGAAGTTCCCAGACATCATCGGATGCAAAATTTGCTGCTGTCATCAGAAATGAATAGCAATAAGCTGCTTTTTCTGCTGGTTGCTCTAACCACTCAGTAAATTCAGGACAATCTCGTAACCTTCTGAACCAACCTGGACTTCCTATCATGGCATCCAAAACTTTGATTCTCTCTGTTTCTGAATTGAGCAGAGGGATGAGTAACTCAGCCTCAACCAGATCAGGATTAGACTGCGCTCCGACAAATCCAATCAACAGATTGCGAATGTGGGGTCTTACCTGTTGTTGGGAAGTTTGCAACAAGATTTGTAACTGTGTCTGATACTGCTTAGGAAATGTACCACGCAAATAGTTAAGGCTTCTTAGCAAAATAGGTCTAACGAATAAACCATCCTGGCGTTCCAGTACAAAATCAGCAAGTGATTTGGAGCCACGGGCAAAAGCTCGTGCCAGTGTATAGTCATATAAGGTTTGATGGCAGAAACCAATCGTTGAATTGTCCGGGTTAGTCATCAATATGCCAGAGCACTCCAGATCGCGACAAATCTTCGGACATTCATCTTTAATTGATGATGGTAA
>JAAHHL010000238.1 GCA_010672185.1 Caldora sp. SIO3E6
AGAGATTTGTGCTTCCGGTGGCCTCGGGGAGCATCTGTTTTACAATTTTGCTCCCTGGATGTCCCCAAGGGTGAGTTTTGGATGCTTTTGGGAACCAACGGTAGTGGGAAATCTACTTTACTCAGATTGCTAGCGGGGTTATTGCAGCCCCAATCCGGAGAGATTCAGATTTCTGGACAGGTAGGCTTTGTCTTCCAAAATCCAGATCATCAATTAGTCATGCCTACCGTCGGCGCAGATGTCGCTTTTGGTTTAGTAGAAGAAAAACTCTCCCTTTCCCAAATACAGGCACGGGTTAATGAGGCTCTAACAGCAGTGAATTTGCAACTTTTACAGCGACGCCCAATTTATGCCTTAAGTGGTGGACAAAAGCAGCGTATTGCAATTGCTGGTGCGATCGCCCGCCAGTGCGAAATCTTACTTTTAGATGAACCTACTGCCCTACTAGATCCAGATACTCAACTAGACTTAGTAGCACAAGTACGCAATTTAGTTAAAAGTCGTGGTTTAACAGCACTGTGGGTTACCCATCGCTTTGACGAGTTGAATTATTGTGATGGAGCTTTTTTACTGGAACAAGGTCAGGTTGTTGACCGGGGTTCTCCAGAACATTTAAAGCAAAGACTTATGCAATAGTCATTTGTTGTTTGTTGTTTGTTATTTGTTGTTTGTTGTTGTTTGGAAACAGTAATAGAGTTACCAATACTAACAGTATATACAGCATTTCTCAGTAAGCGTGAGGTACATTTTCCATTCCCCATTCCCCATTCCCCATTCCCGAAAACCAGAAACTTTGTACCTCATTCCAATGGGAAACGCTATATAGTCTGATTAGGGAAATATACCCGACGGGAGGCAATCTCATTGAACAATATACCTGAGCGGCGCATCAATCTCTCTTTATCTAACCTGCTGCTAATTGTTGCTACTAGCTTACTGCTGGTAATACTGTGGCAGCTTAAGGGCTTGCTCGTAGTCCTGATGATTGCGATTGTACTAGCTGCTACCCTAGCACCAACTATCGATACAGCTCAACAGTCAGGCATTCCCCGTTGGTTAGCGGTTATCTTGGTGTACTTAGGTTTGCTGATACTTTTAACTGGAGTAGGGTTACTGATTGGTCCGACAGTAGTGGAGCAAATTCAGCGCCTATGGGGAAAATTACCAGGTTATTTAGATGTGTTGGAGTCCCTAGCACAAGAGATGGTAATGCGCTTTGGGTTGACTGAACCAGAAACATTAAATCAGATTAGTCAACTGTTTGATACTCAAGCACTAGTAGCTTGGGCTTTTCGTTCCAGTCAGCAGCTGCTAGTGCGTTCTTATGGCGTGACAAGAGGTATCCTCGGTGGTGTCTTTAGTTTGATTCTGGCATTGTTGTTTTCTGGTTATATGCTTTCTGGTTCTGAGGAATTGATCAAAGGGATTGTTAGCTTATTTCCTTACCCTTGGAATGAACGCTTAGCAGCTCAGGTAAAGCCAGTTAGTCAACGGATGGGAAGTTATATTCAGGGACGACTGTTGGTTTCTGGGATTTTAGCTGTGGCAATTAGCATGGGTTTAATTTTTTTAGGCATCTCGGAGTTTGCCCTCAGTTTAGGAGTAATTGCTGGAGTAACCAACTTAATTCCCTTTTTTGGTCCTGTATTAGGAGCAATTCCCGCCTTAATTGTCGCGATCGCTAAAGGAGGTTGGGTCTTTTTGTGGGTTTTGCTGCTGTTTGTAATTATTCAAAATGTGGAAACCTATGTCCTTGATCCTCTGCTAGTAGGTGCTAATGTCAAAGTCCACCCGTTGTATCAGCTGTTGGCAGTTTTGGGAGGTGCTTGGGTTTTAGGCATTATTGGCGCATTGATTGTCCCTCCTTGGGTAGCTGGTGCTTCAGTTGTGCTGGAAAATCTTTATTTACAACCCAAAATGTTGGCGGAACAACAAGCAGCTGCGATCGCGTCTTTGTCTGAGGATAAAATATAGTTTTAATCTATGAATTCTCGCTTACGCTACCAATCTTGGTTTCGACAAGTTACTCGGATTGTCTTGGTAGCTTTGGCAATCAGCTATCTGCTCTCAGTTACCCCGGTTTTTGCCCAAGAAAATACCACTGCACCAATTATCCTTGATGGGCGTATTCTGTTTGAAGTTAGTCAATCTGGAGAATACACAGCCAAAAATCGGGCAGATGATGCTAATACTGTTCTGAGGGAGCAAGTCACTCAACCTGAACCTCCTGTGGAAGTAAAGATTGAGCGTCGTGAAGGCTTGCCGGTAATTTTCGTTAATGACAAATATTTATTGTCAGTGACCAAAAACAGGGGATACAAGCCCCGTCCTTCTAGGACGGCTTTTTCTGATTCTTGATGTAGTGTCTAAGCACTTCGATTGGAGCGCTGCCTACAGATACGGCAAAGTAGCTAGGACTCCATAATGCTGATTTGTTATGTGGCTTCCTAAATCCAGCTTGTCCATAGCGTTTGTTGCAGGCCAATATATACTGAAACTACAGACCAATCTTAGCACGACAGATGAAGGCAAGGTATCAATACAGATTCTATCCGACAGCCCAACAACAGCAGAGCTTAGCTCGGTTGTTCGGTTGTGTGCGTGTTGTGTATAACGATGCTTTGAGTATCTGCAAGCAATCTGTAAAAAAGCCTAAATCCTCTGAACTCCAAAAGATAGTTATCACTCAGGCAAAAAAGACTGAAGCTAGGGTGTGGTTGAGTGAAGTCTCAAACATCCCTTTGCAGCAATCCGTCGCGGATTTAGATACTGCCTTGAAAAACTTTTTTGATTCGTGTAAAAGTAAACGGAAAGGGCGTAAAGTTGGTTATCCCAAGTTTAAAAAACGCACTAACACTCAATCGGCACGTTTCAGAATTGGGGGTTTTTCCTTAAAAGGTCAAGGGGTATACCTTGCCAAGATTGGGATTGTCAACCCAATTTGGTCTAGGGAACTGCCATCATCACCAAGTTCTGTAACGGTTATCAAAGATGGTGCTAACCGTTATTCCTTGAGCTTTGTCGTAGAGGTTGAGCCAATCAATGTTAATGCTAAGAAGCAAAGCCTTGGTATAGATCTAGGGATTAAAACTTTTGCGGTGATGAGTAACGGCCAAAAAGCTCTAAGCCCGAGTTACAAATCCTTAAACCGTAGAGTACGTAAACTTCAACGCCAGTTAGCACGACAGGTAAATGGGTCAAGACGCAGGGATAAAACGAGGATTCATATAGCAAAGCTGCATAATCAAATCGCTGATACTCGCAAAGACTTTCTGCATAAATTATCAACCAAAGTGGTTAGTGAAAACCAAACTATCGTTTTGGAAGATTTGAATGTGTCGGGAATGGTCAAAAATCGCAAGTTAGCTAGAGTGATTAGTCAGCAAGGATGGCGAGAATTCAGAGTCTTAGTTGAGGCAAAAGCTCAAAAGTATGAGCGTAATTTTGTAGTCATTAGTCGATGGGAGCCCACTAGCCAAGTTTGCTCTGATTGTGGATACAAATGGGGCAAGATTGATTTGTCGGTACGTTCTGTACTTTGCTTCAATTGTGGAACAGAACACGACAGAGACGAGAATGCCTCAGTAAATATAGAAAAAGTCGGGATAGGGCATTGCCACGACTCTAAATGTACGTCGAGACAGAGTAAGACAACTTCAGTTGCGTCAGTCAGTGAAGCGTAAAGAATCCCTACGCCTTTAGGCTGGGGAGTATGTCAAAGGAGAACTCATTCCCCTGGGAGATAAATCCTACTCTATTGTAGGTGTACTAATTTTCCTAGGACTGTTTGCTGGTCTAATTTTTCTAGCAAGAACTGCCAAAACGCTGTTGCGATCGCGCCTGCTGCATTTGACTGGTTTGAATCGAGGTACTCAGGAAACTGTTGCCCAAATCGCTAACTATGCTCTAATTTTTTTTGGTACAATAGTACTATTGCAATTGGCAGGACTGGATTTGAGTTCCCTAACCATCTTTGCCAGTGTTATTGGTGTTGGTATTGGTTTAGGATTGCAGGGAATTGCCAAGGAATTTATTAGTGGCTTGGTGTTGATTTTTGAGCGTCCGATTCAAGTAGGGGACTTTGTCAATATCGAAGGTTTAATGGGAACAGTAGAGCGGATTAGTGTCCGCAGCACAGAAATTCGGACTATGGATGCAATTTCTGTCATTGTTCCCAATTCCCGCTTTCTGGAATCAGAAGTAATCAACTGGTCTCACCAAAACCCAGTTTCGCGGTTAACCTTGCCAGTAGGCGTAGCCTATGGGATAAACTTGCATATGGTGCGGGAAGCTCTGATTCAGGCCGCCAAAGAACATTCCGATGTTCTACTGCAACCGGAGCCGCAAGTCCTATTTAAAGGTTTTGGTGATAATTCCCTTGATTTTGATTTGCTAGTTTGGATTGCTAATCCCCCTCAGCAGTTTAAAATTAAGAGCGATCTCTACTTTCGTATTGAGGAAATTCTCCGCGATCGCTCTCTAGAAATTCCTTTTCCTCAAAGAGATCTCCATATCCGCTCTGGCAGTGTACCTTTAGAACTTTCTCCCCAGCTCTCAGAGTCTCTCTCTCAGTTATCCACTAGCCTAACTAAATGGTTGGAGTTCCAATCAAATACTAATAGTTGGCACAAAAGCAACAGCAGGATTGATAGTAAGGAGAGTTCGTAAGCCATCCAACACGATTAAGCAGATTTGGTATTATAAATGCAGCTATCAAAATCACAGCAGAGCAGGGGGGCATCCTATTCTTCAAGCTCAGTGCAGCTCCTACGGGGTACCAGGAGTCACTGGGAAAAGGGTGAGCGAAAAAAGGGTTGGGGGAACAATCAACAAGCAGACGCGGGGACGCGGGGACGCACCAGACGCGGAGAATTGAAATCCCAACCAAAATTTTGTTCACCCCTGAGAGAACCGCTCTATATCAAGATATTAGTGTCGAGAGTCTGTCACTAAAACTTCATTAAGATTTGATTCTAACACCAAATCCTCCTTAAAACTATAGTTGCATCAGGAGAAAACATCATGGATAAAAACAATCAAAGCGAAATTTACTTGAATGGATTCAGAGCAGGATATTCTGATCTTTGGTCTCAAAAATGGGCTGAAGAGAGAAATACACTTCCCCCAGAAGAACTCTCACCAGCAGATCAAGAAGAATGGGAACGAGGATATAACCATGGCTGGAGTAAAGGATATACGGATTACTCTAGTTACGCTGACGTTGTTGGGATTTCAGCTAATAATCTAATTTTTGATTCGTTTCTGTGACATTGCAGTTGGAGTAAGGGGGACCCCAACCTAACAGCAGTGGTTTTGCTGTGGTTGGGGCTTTGAGTCAAGAGATGTTGACAACAAATCTAAGGGAAGCCGTATTAATTTAAGAAGCCCGAGCCATTACTATTCAAGATGCTAGGTTAATAAATCACCCCGCGTAGGCAGACGCTAGGGTAGAATACACTCTTATCTAAAAGAATATCTAACTTTTTGCAGAGAGATACCTTACAGAAAATTATCGAATTTTGGATTACTTTTGAGTTTTTGCAGTACCTGCTTAATCTCCTGGGTTCGGTCTTTTTTCACAATCAACGTCGCATTGCGATCGCGCACTACAACCACATCCTCTAAACCAATAGTTACAATTACTTCATCCTCACTACTCGAATAAAGAATAGCCCCTTCTGTATCTATACCTACATGGTTAGCTAATTCCACATTAGGTACATCTCCTTTGAGCAAGCGCTCTAAAGCATTCCAATCTCCTAAATCGTCCCAACCAAAGGAAGCTGGTAAAACATAGCTCAGCTTTGTTTTCTCCATTAAAGCGTAGTCAATACTCTTCTTCGGGAGTTGAGGATAAGCAGCCACACCTTGTTCTTCCAAAAGACCCATAATTTCTGGTGCATGGGTACGCAGTTCTGCTAAAATAACCTCTGCGCGGAAGATAAACATTCCACTATTCCAACTAAATCGACCCGTCGCCAGAAAGCTTTCAGCAGTCTCTCGGTTAGGTTTTTCTGTAAACCGACTGACTTTGTAAATTGGCAATCCTTCCAGATTACCCAGCTTTTCCCCTTGTTCAATATAGCCATAACCCGTAGATGGGTGAGAGGGGGTAATTCCCAAAGTTACAATTGAATCCTCTGCTGAAGCTAGCTGAGTAGCAGCTTCAATAGTTGCTTGAAAAGCTTGTTGATCTTCAATCCAATGATCCGCTGGGAAAAAACCGACTATAGTATCTTCCCCATAAGTTCGGGCAATTTCCAGGGCAGCCCAAGCAACCGCAGGTGCTGTATCCCTTCCCTCTGGTTCTGCCAGCAAATGTTTTTCCGGCAGTTGGGGTAATTGTTCCCTAACCCCCTGAGCCATAGTAGCTGAAGTCACTACCCACAATTTTTCAGCGTCACCAGCTAACTTGCTCAAACGATCAGCTGTTGACTGTAACAGGCTTTTACCGCTCCCATCTAGACTTAAAAACTGCTTTGGTCTGTACTTGCGACTCAAAGGCCAAAAACGCTCTCCTTTGCCACCAGCAAGAATTACAGGTATTAAGGATTTATCCATCGTTTGTAGGATTTACCAAACTTTATTTTCTGCTACATCCTAGCCTTACTTTTCTCATAAACCAATGTCTTCCTCTTTACTTTCCCTGTGGAGACCTCCGTTATATAATGCCCATTTAAGTACTTTCACTTGGAAAGAAGTGGTTGCTCTCTAATAAATTAGAGGGCAACCATAAAGAATTAGGGTTTGCTGAATAAGTAACAAGTAACAAGTAACAAGTAATAAGTAAGAACGAATGCAGCATTTATCCTAGTTTTGGGCATTTGCATCCCCCAAGGTTACCCAGGAATTTCCCAAGTCGATGCCAGATTTTTGAGCCAACAGATGCAATTTCTTTGGACTTTTGTGGTTTGCTGCATGATTGAAAGCCTTCTCTAGTATGGCTTACACACTTATGCAGCAAACCCGAATTAGATGCTCAGCAACTTATTCCAAATTTGTTGCCAAAGTTTCAGACTCATTTGTTATGAGCTCTGAGTGCTCAACTGACTTGTTGAAATCAGCCGTTGTTTGGTTTGACTCAGTAGAACTTACCTCCAGTGTAGTCATTTCACTAGTTTCATTTGCTGAGATTTCTGATGAGTCGGTGATTACAGAAGAAGCCTCATTGCTAATTTCTAGCGTAGCATTCAGGTCTGTTGTTGGTAAGGAAGAGTCATCATCCCCATCATCATCATCATCATCATCATCATCATCATCATCATCGTCCCCGTCATCATCATCATCATCATCAGTATCAGTGTCGGTATCAGTATCGGTATCATCATTGATAGCTACATCATCATCAATTTCCCGTAAACCTACTAAACCGGGGAAAATCCGACAACCTGGACCAACTAGCCTGAAAGCACGGCGACCTACAACTTCATTGTCTGCATTGCGGCGGGTAGCAACATAATAGCGCCTACTACCATTGCGCACATATTTAACTTTTACTTTCCCTCGCGTACTGCTGACGCTAGTAAAGCGAATGGATTGGGAAATAGTGTATGGGTCAGTCGCACTGCTAGAATAGCCTACCAGAACAATAAAGTTGTTGGTGGAGCTAGTAGAACTTGAACTACTACTTGAGCTACTTGAGCTACTTGAACTACTGCTCGAACTACTGCTCGAACTCCCAGAACTACTACCAGAAAAGGCTGTACCACTACCGTTAATATTGATGACACTGCCGCTACTGTTGGTGAGCCGAATAGTATTACTGCGACTGCTACTACTGCTGCTGCTACCACTGCCGCTGCCACGAACAAGAAAGATGCTGCTACCGCTACCAAAGTCGATGTCTTGATTAAAAACTAGTTGATTGTTGAAGCAGACACCACAAATGTTGACGATGTTGTTATCATCCTGAACATCATCAGTATCAGCATCAGCATCAAAATCACCACCATCAAATACAGTACCATCAAAGCTATCAACTCCAGCTATAGCAACGAAACTAACCTCGCCATCACTGCTACCAGATAATTCATTTCCGTCCTGCTTGAACTCAAATTTAGTGTCTTTGCTGGCATTGCCATTGAAGCTGAAAGTAGTGAGATTGGAGGCAGAAAAGAAGCCTTCGCTCTCACCCTCAATCTTAAAGTCTAATTCTTCATCAAGATCGAGATCGTCATCTTTATCAAGTTCAACATCGCTGATACTTACATCTACAGCACCTATATCAGCAGTAATTTTGAACTGAGAACTCTGATCATCAACACTCTCAATCTCAAACTTTTTGTTAGCAGTTCCGACAAAACGGATAGAGTTAGTATCGTCATCATCATCCATGTCCATGTCGTCGTCCATGTCCATGTCGTCATCCATGCTCATGTCATCATCCATGTCCATGTCATCATCCATGA
>JAAHHL010000239.1 GCA_010672185.1 Caldora sp. SIO3E6
AACCAAAAAGCGGCGTACTATCACCATCAATATGCCACCCCCACAGTTAGTTGTTGAGGTGGTTAGTCCCTACAGAAGTCAAAAGGACGAGAACTACAAACGTGATTACATTGAGAAGCGACAACAGTATGAGCAACGGGGTATTCCGGAATACTGGATTGTTGACCCACAAGCACAGTTAGTTACCGTACTGCTGTTGGTCAATGGTAGGTATCAGGCAACTGAGTTCTCTGGTAACCAGCGGATTGTTTCTCTGACTTTTCCTGAACTGAAACTGACTGCTAAACAGGTTCTGGAAGCGAGGGAGTAGGCGACGCGATCGCAGCCAGAAAAACACTTTGGTCGCCCTTGGTTCTCTACTCATAAGGCTTTATATTCTGGGTGCTTTACCAATATTATGACACATAGTACGCTCATTGGCCGTACACTTTTTGGTAGAGCGATCGCGAGTTCTAGATCCCCGACTTCTTCTTCCGGTTTATCGAGTGAATTACAGGCTAAATCGAGAAGTCGGGGATCTTAACAAATGACCAATGACCAATGACCAATGACAAATAACACTAAAGCATTGATAACTCACCCAGAACCTCTAAGCGCTTAAACTCGCTTAATTTCATAAAAGTTTCTGCCAAGGCTTCTGCAATGGAAGGACTAATCCAACCCATTTGCTTGAGCACTTGGATCGCAACAGCATACTTAGCTCGTTTGCTACCATCCATCACTTTAATTGCTAAACCCAGACCTTCTCCCAAACGACCAACACATTGAACACCTTCTGCTCCAGCTTTACTAACAAGCTCTCCTTGAGACAAGCGCATCAATTCAGTATCAAAGGCTCCCTCTCCCGCTACCATTTCCGGGTGATGGGTCATAGCCCGGACAATACGCTCCATTGCTAAATTATTGCCAGAAGCTAGTTGGGCATACAAGGAAGCTATCTGACCAAGTTGTACTAAATAAGTAGGAGCCCCACAGTCATCATGGGCAAGGATTAACTCTTCCCCCGGCATTCGCATTAATTCCGCAACCTGGCTTAAGATAAGCTTTTGTACGGGATGGTTGTACTGTAAATAACTATTAAGCGGCCACTGCCTTTGTTGACAAACGGCTAACATCCCAGCATGTTTCCCAGAACAGTTGTTTTGTAGTGGGCTTTCTTTCCCTGTGGGAATGGGACATTGGAGTTCGGAAGGATCAACATCAGCACGCCAGAGGATTTTGAAAACCTGTCGTACTTGCTCCATCTTACCTTGATGAGAGCTACAGATAATCGCTAAGTCACGGTCATCAAGCTTGTAACGCTCCAAAGTACCGGTTTTGACCACTGTTAGGGCTTGAAACGGTTTGAGAGCCGAACGAATAAACGCAGCAGTTTCTGCGCTACCAGCAATGGATAAAACCCGTCCCCGATTGTCACAGACGACTACCTGGACTAAATGAGTTGATTCAACGATGCCTTCCCTGAGTAGATGGACTTCTAAGGCTGGCGATTGAGTGCGTTTTCCCCTGGTCATGTGCAAAACTCTAACGTTTGAAGGGAACAAGATGATGGCAGTATAGGGCAACTATGGTTTTGATTGATGCGGTGAAAGTTTACAAAAAATTCCAAATTAGACCACCACCAACGACAAATAGGACTAGGATAGCAAAAGTTCGTTTCAAACGTTGCAGAATTGGTTGTATTTGATAGGAGACGATCAAGCGATCGCGGGCTAAAATTTCTGGGGGTTTTGTCCAGGTTTGACCGTCATACCAGCCGGACTCCTCATAGAAGATTGTTTCCTGAAGCAGACGATTACGAATATAAGACCAGCCTAAGTAGAGGCGCAGTAAGATTAACACCAAAAATACACCAGCACCAGCACTAGCACCAAGAATAAACTGCAGTAGATACTTTTGCGGAGCAAAACTCGCTGCCGCCACAGGAGTCGAAATAAACAAACTCAATCCCCAGACCCATAGCAACTTGCGAATATAACCAAATAGCTCTAGGGTCGCCCAGCTAAAGAACCAAGACTCTTGGAGTTCCTGGTACTCATTGATTGGTTGCTGTTCCTCTGGAACAGGACAAATATAAACAGAAGATTCCACCATGTTGTTAGTCACTTAGGGATTAGGATGCCCAAAATTGAATATGTTCTGCATGTCCCCAGAATGCTTCCAAATTATAGAACTCCCGCTCCTGAGGTAGCAAGGTGTGGACAATCACCTCGCCGTAGTCCTGAAGAATCCAGCTTCCTTCAGCTTTTCCTTCAACTCTGAGAGGTAGCCTTTGCCATCTAGTTTCTACTTGATCTTCGATCGCCTGGGAAATTGCCCTTACTTGTACCTTAGAGAAACCGGTAATAATTACAAAGTAATCCGTCAGGTACGATACCTCTGCTACCCCCAAAATGGTAATATCTTCACCCTTACGGTCATCTGCGGCTTGAGCAATAGTTAAAACTAGCTCTCGGCTGAGATCCTGTGGTTGGGTATCGGTAGCAACTATAGTAGAAGACACTTTAATTTGATCTGTCATTAAATTTCCAATATGTTGTTCAAGCGGTAATTTTTTGTTCTCAAGGGGTTTCTTTCATCAGTTGCAGATGGGATTGTGTCCGTGGGGGGGGTGAACGAAATTTGGCGTGGGATTTCCATTCGACCCGTCCCCGTGTCCCCGCGTCTACTGACTCATTTCCCCACTCCTTTTTTCGCTCATATCATATCCGCCTAATCGCTTACGATAAAAACTTCGACCCGTCCCCGCGTCTCCGCGTCCCCGTGTCAGCCTTAACGATAAGTATTCAACCGGACATGATATCACCCCCTTGGGTAGCTCCTTGGTTAAACATCTGCAATGCCCAATTCCGAGTTAGGATGGCGCGGGGATGCACAAAGCGACGGCTATCTAGTAAGAAACTTAAACCGTAGTCACAAGTTCGCCAGACTGCTTGGTAGAGGTTTTGTCGGCAAAGGAGTCGCAGAGTTTCCAACTCTGGTGTATCACCGCGATTAGGCTCCAAACTGTCCGCCAGAAATACTAGACAACTCAAGCTACTCATATCAGGACGCCCTAAAGTATGATTAGCGATCGCTGCTAGCACCTCTTCGTCTTGTATCCCAAACTTGTCTCTAGCGACAATCGCACTGACATCGGCGTGCAATAGATGAGGATTAGCTTCACAGAGTGGGTCTATTTCTATAGGTAGGGTAGGTCCTGTTTTCAAACTGTCAGATTGACACTCAGTCCTCGCCATTTGCAACAATCGCTTGGGCTTAAAGTACTTAGCGAGGTCATGCATCAATCCAGCTTGAGCTGCTTTGGCGGCATCCACATGATAATGCCTAGCCAATTCGCCTGCCATCTGCTCTACACCCAAAATATGTTGAATTCGAGAAGCAGGAACGTTATCCGATAACCAGGTTAAGACCTGATCTCGCATCACCTAAAAAACTCCTAAGAGAACATCATCAAAGTTACTCATTACTGGGGTACATCTCATCAGATGCACCCTAAGCAGTAGAAGGGATTTGTCAGAGTTTTGCTTCCCAGTATCTGTGGTGCTACTTTTTTTCTGTTGTCTAGTAAGATATATTGCATTGATACTTAACTGAACAGATTCGCTTCTCATATTCTAGCTTAAGGCTTCTGAACAGTAGCAAAGAGTTCTTCATAAAGGTTGAGTGCTTGCTCAAAGTTATATTTCTCCAGGGCACAATTTCGACCTTTCTCTCCCAGTAATTTTACTCTTGTCGGATCGCGATACAGCTCCAAAATAGTTGCAGCTAGAGCATCCGGGTCTTCCGGAGGGATAACAACGCCACCACCACTGGCTGTTATTGCTCTAGCAGCAGTTCCACTGGCCGGAACAGATGCCACAATCGCCCGACCACTGGCTAGTAGTATTTGAATCTTAGAAGGCATATTGAAGGAAATTACATTGTGCTTTTGTAGCACAAGTCCTACATCGGCGGCGGAGTACATTTGGGGAATGGTCTTGCGAGGCTGAAAAGGTAGAAGCTTAACATTCGTAGCTTGAGGATTATCGCGGTATTCTGGGCAATTATCATGGTAATCCTGTAATTCCTTAAGGGCTTTTTCTTCACCGATAATGACAATGGCAATCTCAGGAAACTGAACCAGACGAGTTGCCGCTTTGATGACGGTTTCCAAGCCTTGAGTGAGAGCAATGTTACCAGAGTACATGACGACAAACTTACCGCCCAGTTGATGAGCACACCGGAATTCGTTTTCTTTGGGTAAAGGGCGGATAAAATTGATATCCACCCAGTTGGGAATTTGCACAATTTTGTGAGCTGGAACCCCTTTCCTGAGTAAATTTTCCGCAAAGCTATCGGCAATTACACTAATCTTGGTCGTATTTCGGTAGGCAAACCTTTCCAAAATTGTAAAGATGTAAATGAGTAATTTATTTTTCAGTAGCTCAACGTGAACAGCCGCCTCTGGTAAAATATCCTGGAGATTTAAAATCACCGGAGCCTGTTTAATCCATCCTAAAAGGGCTGCTGGGATAGCAACTGGCAGGGGAGGGGATGTGAGGAGGATCACATCGGGACAGTTGCCATTGAGAGCATGAGCAAAGCTAGTAACAACAAAGCTAACTTCCAATAGTAATCGGTCTAGTAAATTTGGTTTAGGTTTAATCCAGACATAACAACGCTGAACTTCAACATCGTTGATGATCTCCTTTAGGTATAATTTGCCACGGTATCCTGGGTATATCTCCCGTTCAGGATAGTTAGGCATACCCGTAACCACGCGAACTGTATGCCCTCTTTTTACCAATCCTTCTGCTAGTTCTGTCATTAGGGGGGCAATCCCAATCGGTTCTGGATAATAGTTGTAAGAATAAATTAGAATTCGCATAACTTGAGGTAGCCGCCCAACTGCATAAGCGCCCAATTATTGGGAGTCATCTTCCAAGATAGTATTATTTAGCCTAGTTAGCCTTGGATGCAAAATGTTCCTAGTTTTTGATGAGACTTGGGCGGATTATGTTTCGATAAGAGAAAAAAAGTGCATTATGCATTATACGCTTAGAGTGTTGTTCACAATAGGAACTAAGACAGATGACAAAGTTCCTGGTGTACCCAAAATGAGGATTGGGTAATTGGCACCACAGCCAAAATATCAATATTAGTCTAAGAATCCAAAAATTAGTCTAAGAATCCAGAATATTAAGGAGGAAAACACCGATTATGATTCGTCTGCGTAAAATTTTAGCTCCCTTGCTCCTTAGCTTGTTGCTACTGGTGACAGCTTGTGCCCCACAAAGCACCTCTCGCTTTGACCAAGCACAGCAGGAAAGTACCCAGCAAAAGAGTGGTCAAGCTGTTTCTAAAGATGCCACCCAAGGAGCACAGTTCAATAAGTTCTTTCCCCCAGCTGGTGGTGGCTACGAGCGAGTTTATACTCAGGAGAAAAAAGGCTTTGCCCAAGCCAAGCTGAAAAAAGATGGTAAAGATGTAGCGATGCTTTCCATCAACGATACTTCTAGCAACCCCGATGCCGCTGCCAAATATCAGGGCAGCAGTAAAAAAATTGCTGGTTATCCCGCCAAGGAAACTAGCAAGTCTACTGCTATTCTTGTAGGCGATCGCTATCAGGTCAAGGTGCAATCTCGTGACGAATCCTTTACTGCCAGCGATCGGGAGGCTTGGTTACAGAAATTTAACCTCCAGGGGCTTGCTGGACTTAAGTGAAAAAGACTCCAAAGTGGGGTTAGAAGCAATTCCACAAGCAGAAAATTTGCCCTGAGTCCTGACTCAAGAGGCAATAGATTAAATTTTGTTACATTGACCCCCTCAGCGCCTCAGTCAAAAACCAGCTGACGGCGGAAGTGATTGTTACAAAACGCAATGCAGTGAGTAAGGAGTTTATCTCGTGAGTAAACCAATTTTTGAGCTAGTTGATCAGTTGCCAACCAGTAACATGACAACCCGTGCCTTGAATGCCCTTGATTTTGTTATTCCTGGTGAGTGGGAGAACTTGGTTGGTTTTGAAAATACGATCCGCACGGTCACTGGAGAGGATGACGAAGAGATAATTCAGGAAATTGGCGATCGCGCCGTCTATTTGTTCAACGACCGTTCCCAAGGCTACCAAAGAGCCTTATGGCTTTACCAAACAATCGATAGTGCTGGTTCTGCTCTGGGAGCTGCTGCTTTAGCTAACAAAGTTGGTGAGAAAGTTCCCCTATTGGGTTTCTTAAGCAATCTAACCCCAAAACCGGACAAAGCTCAAAGTATCGATTTGTCCCTGAAATTAGTGGTAGAGATTGTCGCCTTTTGCCAAATTAACGGTATCCCTGGAGATAGCATTGGCGACTTTCTTGGTGCTTTGGGAGACTACGGTAGTGAATCGTTGATGCGGATGGCAGCACTGGTTTGTTTTGATGGTTTGATACCTCTAGGTCCGGACTTGCTGTTGAAAATAGAAGAAACTCTTTCAGGAATAGGTTCTTCCGATTTAGAGGAAAATCAGGGCTTCAGGAGCATCAAGGACAGCATTCCTGGTGACGATTCCCAGAGCAAGCTTGGCTTTATTGGTGAAAGCTTTGGCGCAGTTCGTGGTTGGATCGACGGTTTTATTACCGATCGAGGCTTGACCCCAGAGACAGTAGCAAGCAATCTCCAGAGCTTTATCGAGTTCACCGATGACAAGTTGGATTATCTAGGTGCTTTTCTAGATGTGTCTACAAACTATTACGAGCACACAGGCATCCAGACTTTGGCACGCCGTTTGATTGAGCGAGCCTCTGCTGAAATCTAAAGCTGTTTGCGCATTACTAGACAATTGCGTTGATCAGGGAGACGCTCGTAAGCCAGCTCATCCATCAGTTGCTCCATCCAAAGCAAGCCTCTGTGGTTTTCCATATCTAGGGGATCAACTTTATTCTGGCGGATTTCTTCCAGGATTTCCTGAAGCTGTGCTAATAAATCAAATGGCTCTCCCTGATCCCAAATCTTCATTTCCAGGTAGTTAGAGCACAACTTCAATTCCAGCTCAATGGGAGTAGTCTGGGGCAAATGTTTGTGAGCATGGCGAACTGCATTGGTGAAACCTTCTATCAATGCAGTTTTACACTCCCAACAAAATTTGGGGGGTAGTAGGGGCGAAACAAATTGTTCACACCACTTCAGAACCTCTGGTACAGCTTCCAAAGCCGTCTCTACCTGAAGGTGGTCTTGTTTAGACAGTTGTTCATTCTGCATGAACCGAAAAGAATTCCAGGTTTTTTTGAACAGTGGGAGCATCTCAATTTTTTCAACTATAGTTTAGACGAAAAGCCAAATACCATAAATCTTATTACTTTCTGACTTCTCAATCGGGAAAAGGGAATAGGAATTCCGGGCTACGGTCAAGTAACTTGACAAATCGTTTAAAATGTGTTTCGACAATATACTTGTCGAGACGCACCTGCCGAAGGATATCCGTCGGTCTGTTGGCGCGTCTCTACGAATTACTAATGATAGAGCGCTGGGCGGCTATCCTTCCTATTCTTAGAAGAAATGGGCTTCCCGCCACTTTCTTTTAGATGCTCCCTAAACAGCACCACTATTTTCATTAAACAAGATCATGATTGTTTTGAAAATGAGTTTTAGGTCATAGGTTAAGCTCCAATTGTGCTGGTATTGTAAATCCAGCTTAATAATATCTTCAAAATTCTTGATGGAAGAGCGCCCATTTACCTGCCATTCACCAGTCATACCCGGCTTTACATCTAGACGTCGCCACTCTGGTACTTCATAATATTCTACTTCCTCCGGTGTAGGTGGTCTGGTGCCCACTAAACTCATATCTCCTTGAAGTACATTCCAGAACTGAGGAAGTTCGTCCAGACTAGTTTTCCTCAGAAAACGACCAACCTTAGTCACTCTAGGATCATTGTCGTTCTTAAAGATAGCACCAATAGCTTGATTAGTAACACTACTCTTTTGGTCTTCTGCATCAAGGCACATTGAGCGGAATTTCCAAATGGTGAACTTCTTTGCCATTAAACCACAACGAGTTTGACCAAAGAAAATGGGTCCAGGACTATCGAGTTTAATCGCGATGACGATGGGAAGAAACAACATAGCAGTTATGACTAAACCGACCAAGCTGCCTAGAATATCGAGGAAGCGCTTTACCCAAGAACCCATAGAAGGATGAGTCGTTGGTAGCTGCTTTTCTGAGTAATTAGCGGTAGTTGTCGCAGTTACGGCAAGTGGTTCTAGGGTTAAAACTTTGTCTAGTGAGGTCAATTCTAATACTGTCATCACCTGAGGAGTCACACCCTTGAGCACTAGTTGAACCTCTTTTTGTTGGGTATTTCTGAAAGTACGGGCTAGTGCCCCAATGCCACTACTGTCAATAAATGTAGTTTGGCTGCAATCGAGAACGATTTTTTCTGGAAGAGG
>JAAHHL010000024.1 GCA_010672185.1 Caldora sp. SIO3E6
AGGCAGAGGGCAGAAGGCAGGAGGCAGGAGGCAGAAGGCAGAAGGCAGGAGGCAGGAGGCAGGAGGCAGAAGGCAGGAGGCAGGAGGCAGGAGGCAGAAGGCAGGAGGCAGGAGGCAGAAGGCAGGAGGCAGGAGGCAGAAGGCAGGAGGCAGAAGGCAGGAGGCAGGAGGCAGGAGCGAAGTACATCCAATTCCCAATTCCCAATTCCCAATTCCCAATTCCCAATTCCCAATTCCCAATTCCCAATTCCCAATTCCCAATTCCCCATACTACAACAAATGTACCGAACCAAGGTTGGTACTAAAGGCTACATTGAGGTTTTCTAGAGAGTCAACCAACCAATTAACTTTGTCATTGTTACAAGCTTCGTAGTGGTTAAACAGAATAGCAAACCGCTGTTCTAAGTAAAACTGAACTTGTTTACAAAGCAACACAATTTTTAACAATAGACCGATGGTGGGAGTAATTCCCAGGTTACAAGTAAGGTCTCCAAAAATATAGTGAGTTGGTTGTTGGGGACTTTCCACTATAAGAAAATTCAATAAATTTTGACAAGTTCCCAACAAAAGCACGTCACTGAGTTTTTGGCTATCATTCTCAGGTAAGGTATTTTGCAGTTGTTGATATAATTTCTGACCAAACTGACCACTGCTATATTTCGGATCAATCGAAGCAGTTAGGTATTCGTGGAACTCCTGTTTAAAAACCCGGTAAGAAGGAGTCCAACGGCTGTAAGTGCGGAACTGTTCTGCTAAGTCCCGATAGGTATTGGAACCGTCAATTTTTCCTGTAAACTGCTTAATGGCAACATTCAGTTGCTCGTTGCTCAATAAGGTAGGATTTTTCCCTGACCGGGAATGCTTGGGCAACTGCTGATAGGTAATATATTTAGCTAAATTAACTTCAAATTGCTGTTTGGCTCGGCTGCTCATTACCTTGACCTTTTGCCGCTGCTCATTAGTACTATCATCAGTTAGCAGGCAATGTTCGTAGAGACAGGGATATCGAGGCATTAAGGTGATTAAAGGTTTGGTTTCAGCCTTGCCTCCATCTTCATTCTTGGGAGAAAGGACATGAGCCAGTTGCCGCAGAGACCGATATTGCTCAGATTTGGTAAAATTAGTGACTAACTCCCGCAGACGTTGAGTTGTCCGAGTACGAGCTGAGCTAGCTGGCAAATTTTCCAATTGTTCTATTAATTGGGGAATAGCACCTTGAAATTTCGGTTGATTCAGCCATTGGTTGATCAGAATATAGCAGCTGCGGTTAAGGATAAATTTAAATTCCCTCTCGGCAAAATCTGCAAAGACAATTTTTTCTAAAGCAAGGCATACTTCTGGATTGGAGTATCCAAATCCCTCAATAAATAGTTGACGAAAGTGCTCAATCAAAGTATGGGGAGATTCCTCTTGGACACGATCCCCTAAATGAGCGTACAGTATTTGTTCTTCTAACGTTGCTTGTCGATTGTAGTATTTCAACCAAGAATCCATCGTAGTTAGCACCCCCACATCTTAAACATAGGATATGAAATAAAAGCGAAACCTGACAAACATTTATTTTTGCTGGGTATCTATTTTCTTCTTCACTTTTTCCTTGAAAATTTATGCAAATAGCAACAGGACTTAAGGAAAGGCAGAAGGTTAAGAGCGGATGAAGGACTTTTCCTCTATACTCTTGTGTCTTCTATTCTGCTGCCTTACAAGGTAATAGTCTTGTTGAAGATGATTATTTTTGAATCTCTATTCAACTATAACAATATAGCAAAGTGTGACTCAAATCTTATGCTTTTTGGCTGCGATCGCGTAAAATATTAGCTTTTGCTGATTTGTATTATTTTTTACACGTCTTGTTTGTATCAAAAATCACTTTACTGCGGTGAAAAACTACGAAAATACCGATCAAATTGGGGAATGGGGAATGGGGAATGGGGAATGGGGAATGGGGAATTGGGAATTGGGAATTGGGAATGGGGAATTGGGAATTGGGAATTGGGAATTGATATATTTAATTCCCCCTTGTCCCCCTTGTCTCCCTTGTCCCCCTTGTCTCCCTTGTCCCCCTTGTCCCCCTTGTCCCCCTTGTCTCCCTTGTCGATGACAACAGCTAGAACAAAGCTATGATTGTGGAATGGAGTGCATCTCTCCTAGTAGTCTCAAGCGTAGATTTTGATGAGCCAACCAGCCTTGAAGCTCTTCCTCGGCATCCTCTTAGTACAGCTTGGCAAAAATAACCCGTCAGTTAAAAAAGGTGAAAAAGCTTCCCTTCCAAGCTTTCTTTCCTTCTGCCTTTTGCCTCCTGCCTTCTGCCTTCTTGCACTAGCTGGGATGTTCCCTGATAACCTCGCTGCACAAACAACAGAGGCAGAAACTGCTCCTCCTCAATCAACAGGTTCTGCTGCTGACTTGGAAATTACCCCTCGTGTGGGAGCTGGTTATAATAGTTCTGCTGCTGGTCATGATGGCTTTGGTCGCTTTGAGAGTTTTGTTCCCCTGTTGCAGAATCCTGGTAAGGATCTGCTTTTCCTTGAAGGGCGCTTGTTGTTAGATAATGGTGCTAACGTGGGAGGGAATATCCTGGTGGGCTATCGTGGCTTTAGCCCAGAATTGAACCGCTCCTTTGGTGGTTATGTTGGTTACGATAATCGGGATACTGGTGATAGTACTTTCCATCAGATAGGGTTGGGATTGGAAAGTTTGGGAGAAATTTGGGACTTGCGTCTCAATGGCTACATCCCTGTGGGAGATACTCGTCAGGTGGTAGCTAGTAGTACTTTTGATACAGGTTTTCAATTAGCAGGTTCTCCAATTTTCCAAGGCAACTCCTTGTTATTGCCAACAGAAAGAATCTTCCGCAGCACCACTATCCAAGAAGCCGCGATGAGTGGATTGGATTTTGAGCTGGGAGCAAAAATAGCTGAGTTTGCTAATGGGGGAGAGGTGCGGGGTTATGGGGGAGTTTACTATTACGATGCTTCCGGTTCTCCGAGTACGGTGGGAGGAAAGCTGAGGGTAGAAGTTCGCCCTACAGATTACCTCAATCTGGGTTTGGGATTACAGCACGATGACTTGTTTGGAACGAATATCCTGTTTACTGTAGGGGGAACTTTCCCCAGTACTCGTCCCTCTGGTTATCAAAAAGAGCCGGATCAACCAGAATCAATATGGGCAAGGATGGGAGAATCAGTATCTCGTACTGCCTCTATTGTAGTAGACCAGCAGGTAGAGTCGGTCTCCTTTACTGAACAGTCTAATCTGGTGGCAACCAATGCCGCTACAGGACAACCTTGGGTATTTGTTCATGTAACAGAAGGTGGTAATAGTGACGGTACGTTTGAGAGTCCCTTTGGTACGGTACGAGAGGGGGTAGGAGTTGCTCAGTCGGATGGTAACTATATAGTATATGTGCGATCGGGAGCCGCTTCGGGAGATACTGGTCCAATTACGATTCCTGCTTTAGTACAACTATTGTCAGCAGGAGTCTTGCAACAATCGTATCTTACATCTGACCTGGTTTGCCTTCTTTCTCTCCTTCGTGGTGTGGTTTAACTTTGCACCTCTAGCTACGGCAGTAAAGGAAGACTTTGGTCTAGAGATAGGACAAGTCAGAACAATCGCTATTTGTAACGTTGCTCTAACAGTACCAGCCCGAATTATCATCGGTATGCTGTTAGATAAGTATGGACCGAGGATTACCTACTCACTGCTGTTAATGTATGCGGCAATTCCCTGCATTAGCTTCGCTCTGGCACAAAACTTCAGCCAGTTGGTGATTAGCCGTTTAGCATTGAGTATCGTTGGTGCTGGTTTTGTTATTGGCATCCGCATGGTTGCTGAGTGGTTCCCACCCAAGGATATTGGTTTAGCGGAAGGGATATACGGTGGCTGGGGTAACTTCGGTTCAGCGGCTTCCGCCTTTACCTTACCTACAATTGCTGCCATCCTGGCTTTTAGCGGGGGTAGCATCATCAACTGGCGCCTTTCGATCGCTCTGACGGGAATTATTGCAGCTGTATATGGAGTAATCTACTTCTTTAGCGTCCAAGATACACCTCCTGGCAAGGTTTATCAAAAACCACAAAGAACCTCTGGAATCGAAGTCACTACCAAGAAGGATTTCTGGTTCCTGATGCTAATGAATGTTCCCCTAATTGGTATTCTCTGTGTTCTGGCTTGGCGCTTGACTAAGGTTGGTTTCCTCGACCAAACTCAACTCTACCTCGTCTGGGCTTGTTTAGTTGGTCTTTACCTATTCCAAGCTTACGGTTGCTGGCAGGTTAACAAAGACCTATTACTGGGAAATAAGCGCTATCCCCCTGAAGAGCGTTACAACTTTAGCCAGGTTGCGATCCTCGAATTAACCTACATTGTGAACTTCGGTTCTGAGCTAGCAGTTGTTTCCATGCTGCCTGCCTTCTTTGAGCTTACCTTCGGTTTGAGTAAACAGGCTGCTGGGATGATTGCCGCTAGTTATGCTTTCATGAACTTGGTATCTCGTCCTGGAGGTGGTTTGATCTCCGACAAACTGGGTAGCCGTAAGAATACTATGGCAGTACTGACTGCTGGTATGGGAATTGGCTATCTGATGATGAGTACTGTTAATGGTAATTGGTTCTTGCCAGCTGCTGTACTTCTAACCATGTGTTGCTCCTTCTTTGTGCAGGCAGCAGAGGGTTCTACTTTCGCCATTGTGCCTCTGATTAAGCGTCGGGTAACTGGTCAGATTGCTGGTAACGTTGGTGCTTACGGTAATGTGGGAGCTGTAGCTTACCTGACGATCTTCAGCTTGTTACCGGAGGGAGATGTGGGTAACCGGATTTTCTTCCAAGTTCTAGGGAGTGCAGCCATGGTTGTTGCCTTCCTCTGCTGGTTTGTTCTTAAGGAACCCAAAGGCTCCTTTGCTGAACATCATGAAGGTGAAGAAGATTACGTTGCTCCAAGTATGCAACCAGAAGGTTCATCAGTTAACTCAGGAATGTAATCAGGCGCTATCGCCATTCTGAGTAGGGGTACGGTATACCGTACCCCAATTTATAGAGATTGGGAAGATAAGGGAGACAAGGGAGATAAGGGAGACAAGGGAGACAAGGGAGACAAGGGAGACAAGGGAGATAAGGGAGACAAGGGAGACAAGGGAGATAAGGGAGACAAGGA
>JAAHHL010000240.1 GCA_010672185.1 Caldora sp. SIO3E6
ATATGTGCGGGACTCCCGGCTTTTCCCAAATGCTGAAAACGAGAATATTCATGGTGTTTGTTGGTTTTTGGAAAAATCGCTTCATTAGCTCTAAGTTGATAATACCAATAACGATGTTTTTGTCCTCTGGCTTGATAGCGTGCAATGTAACATCCATTGGGTGCTAAGTCGCCTTGGGCTTCAATGTCGGCTCTGAGCCGTGAGAGTTCAGCAATGGCAGCTTGGATGCGTTGAGCTCTGTGGTCGATTTCTTCTGGAGTTTCTCGTTTGGGCATTTGGGGGTAAAGAGGTATAGATGCGAAGATAGTTCTCTATTGGTAAAGAGAACTACAACCATGAAGTCTATTCTACCGCAAGTTGAAGAATTAATCTCTACTCTCAAACAATTAATGCCAACTCCTCATCAAGAAAAAACTTTAGAATCTATTTTCGGTTTATTTTTGGAAGGAAAAGTCAAACTTCCTCATCACTGTACGACTAAATCGGAAAGTGCTATTAGTCGTTTTTTAAATCATTATCAATGGTCAACCCGTTCTTTGATTCGTACTATTCGTTATTATATTATCAAACTAATTCTTCAACAAAGAAAACCTGGACGGAAACCGATTTTACAAGTTATGGTGGATTTAACGACTCTGGAAAAAGTAGGTAAATTTCCCCATTTACAGAACCTAGTACGAGTCTATAATCATAAAAAGGGTCTACATATTGTAGTGATTTACTTGGTTTTAGTAAATTGGCGAATCCCTTGAGGTTTCAGGGTTTATAGAGGTAAAGGAACAGCTTCTCCTTCTCAACTAGCGGCAAAATTACTTAACAGTTTACCTTCAATTTTGACCAAATCATTTCAAATTTATGTTTTAGGTGATACAGGTTTTGGCACAATTAGGTTATTGACTAAAATTCGAGATAGAGCTTTTAATCATCACGCCATTGTCGGTATTTCCCAAAGTCGGACTTTAAAAGATGGACGTAAGGTTTCATCAATCAAAAAGAAAGGACAACAAGTATATTTAACTGGATTGAATTTGCCTGTTTATTTATCATGGGTTTGGCTCAGACGAGATGGCAAAAGGATTAAAAGATTTGTCATTTCTACGAAACGGATGAAAGGCTCAACAATCACAAGATGGGGCAAACGAAGATGGCAAATTGAGGGTTTCTTTAAAACGATTAAATATCAGTTTGGCATGGCTCATTTTGGACAAAAAAGCTTATTAGGGGTTTACCGATGGTTGATTCTTTCTTTAGTTTCTTATTTATTAGCCTATTGGATTTATTTACATTTAGGTGCTTCCGAAGATTTAGATTGGTATTCTTGTTCAGAACAAGCCCTTATTTTACTCTTCCCTCATATTTTTATTCTTTTTCTACTGAAGCAATTAGAGTTACTTTTACCCTGGTTAAATGAGCAAGATTTTGAATTTTGTTTTCTGAGGTGCAAGATCTGAGTTGAACAGAAAATGGTAGAAGATTCTTCCTTAATTCCTCAAATTCGCATCGGTACAGAAATTGTTAGAACTGATGCAGGAGATAGGGAGATGGGGGAGACAAGGGAAACAATTCCCAAACAACAAATAACAAAGTACAAAGTACAAACAACAAAGGACAAAGTAATAATTCGTATTACTGATAATGGAGCTGGTATTCCACTTCAACTCAAAAGGCGGGTATTTGACCCCTTCTTTACTACTAAACCGGTTGGCAAAGGTACAGGTTTAGGCTTGTCCATTAGCCACTCAATTGTGGTGAAACAACACAAAGGTCAACTCTATTGTAATTCCCGCCTTGGACAAGGTACTGACTTTATTATTGAACTACCCCTGTGATAGGAAATTTTGGATAACAACAAGGTAGGCTAAGACGCATTTAAATTGGTATGTCCGAATCTCCGCGTCTCCACGTCAGTCCGAATTCACAGTTTAAATGAAAACAGCTTATCTTCTATTTTCTGTCGCACTTCACTGCTCACAGAACAATCACTATTCAAACAATCTACTAGCAGTTGATTGGCACTGTAGTACTGATTTAATTTTTTCTTTTGCTGCTCATTAAACTGACAATTATAACCAATACTACGACGTTCAACCATTACCTTTCTTAATTTTTCTGCCCAATTTAGACCATTAGCTTGCCACCACAATTTCAGGCTCTCTTCTGCCACATCTGGAGCAGGTAGCTGGTGGTAGAGTTTTTCTAGTGCCTGTTTTAGCTTAGGCTCAAAAGTTAAGGTAAGAGCATGTTCACAAGCATAGAAAGCATAAAGAGCACAAGTATAGGCAGAGGAATCGCCATCGCAACTCTGAGCAAAGATCAGGGTACGAGTTAGGATAAGGTCAAGTTCTAAGATAGGATTATAGTCTAAGGTAGAGTCCAATGCACGAGCCAATAAAAAGACACCGGTACGCTGGCGATCCACATTAAATGCTAGGGAAAGAGCAAAATACAATGCTGGCACAGTGGCAAGAGCAAAGTAAAAGGCTCTGACTGCTGCTGGTTTGTAGGGAACTTTGACTGATAAATATTGGTGCTGATTGACTGTTGTAGCTAACCAGACTTTACAGGCGTACACCTATCCCATTATCTAAAAGAATACCAAAAAATCATGGAAAGGTGCAAGGAATAGGCTGATTGGAAGTAGCAATCGCCCAGGGCACCAGCGAAATCGCCAGGTTCTGTTATTAACCTCTATTCGCAATTCATGAATAAAGAATAGAATAGAGTTAACTGAATGTTCGATGAAAAAAATGCTCAAGTCTCAAGATATTGTGGTTTTACTGAAAGTTCACAGTTTAGGTTCGGCGTGGACTTATGACAAATTGGCGAAAAGCTTAGAGACGAGTTCTTCCGTAGTACATGGCGCTTTGCAACGTTGTGAGGAGTGCCATTTGTACCATGTCAAACGAAGAAAGATTTTGAAGGGAGCATTGGAGGAATTTTTGGTGCATGGTTTGAGGTATGTATTTCCGACAAAGGTTGGGGCTTTAGTGCGAGGGATACCAACAGCTCATTCTGCGGAACCTTTAAAGGGGTTATTAATGGTAAGCGATGACAATCCTTATGTGTGGGCTGCTGGATCGGGAAAGGTGAAGGGTAAGGAAATTACGCCTTTATATAAGTCTGTTCCGAAGGTAGTCGAGAACGATTCTCTATTTTATGAGTTGCTCTGTCTGGTAGATGGGCTGCGAGTGGGGAAAGTACGAGAAAGAGAATTGACAATGGTGGAGTTAAAAAAGAGGCTTTATGAGTAATCGTATCATTGAGAATTTGGAGAGAGTTGCAGAAATTTTGGCTTCGGTATCGGAACGTTTTGTGTTTATAGGTGGCGCAACAATCCCCCTGTATGTGGATGAAATTTTATGGGATGAAGTGCGTCCGACTTTGGATGTGGATTGTGTAGTGGAGGTTTTTACGCTAAAGAATTATTATGCTTTGTTAGAAAAGTTAAGGGCTGTAGGTTTGGAAGAGTGTGCCGACTTAGGTGCGCCGATTTGTCGGTGGCGGTATCAGGATTTGATTGTGGATGTTATGCCCTATGAGAAGGAGATTTTGGGGTTTAGCAATTATTGGTATCAAGAGGGATTTCAAAATGCTATTGATTATTTTTTACCGAGTGGTCGAAAAATTTTGATTTTTCCGTCGCTCTATTTACTGGCGAGTAAAGTGGAGGCTTTTTCAAATCGAGGTAAAGATTTTCGCTGGTCTAAGGATATTGAGGATATTGTTATGGTTTTAGATGGTCGTGAGGTTTTAGAGGAAGAATTCGATCAGGCGAGGGGAGAGGTTAAGGATTTTCTAGTGTCTTGGTTTCGGGAGAATGAGGAATATTTACAGGAGCCTGTATTAAGTTTTGTTTCTTCTGAGGATAGGCAAGATTTTGTAATTGATTTAATTAAAAGGTTTGGTCAAGCTCGGATGGTCTAAATACTTCGCCCCTAAGGCTAAAAAATCATGAGAAGGTGCAAGGAATAGACAGATGGGAAGTAGCGATTGCATGGCGAACTTTCAACTGACTGAATCCCGGCAACGGGACTGAAACACTCTATATTTGGTATCATCATACATAAATGTACAAAGTTGACGTACTGTGGGGTTGATTTATGTTCAAGGCAGTACAATACATAACCAATGAGCAAGGAGAACGAGTGGGTGTTTTGTTAGATTGGAATACCTACTCTCGACTCTCTGAGTTATCGAAGTTAGACGAAGATTGCTTGGTGGGTTTAAGTATTGATGAGTTAAACGCTTTAGCAAGTTGTACCCTAGCTGTAGCCGAACAAACTCTTTTGGATGATTTAATCGCCCGAAATACAGAATCATTGCTCTGTGCTGACGAAGTTGCACAACTAGATGATTTGTTGGCGAAGGCAGATCATTTAACCCTCCTCAAAACTCGTGCTAGATATACTCTCAAGTGCTTAGCAGGGGATACTAGAGAGCGATCGCTTAATCAAATTAACCAATATTTCTTGCAAAGCTGAAGCCTAAAGGCAGCAGTAGTTACTTTATCCTATGGCTTTTGGGCAAACCTCAAACGCTAACTCATGCCGATAAAAACACACGTTGAACTCAGCAAAGAAGTTCATATGTCCCAGAATTATAGGTACATCTTTTGATTGAGTCAAAGCAAATGCAAGTAACACAGGAGCAAATGGAGCTACTGTAACAGATACTTTACGATACATAAATACACAAAGTTAAGCGTACCGTACTAGAAACAGATTGAGGTACCCGCCAACTAGAGAGCGATCGCTTAATCAAGTCAATCACTGCTGTTTCCTCTAAAGTTGAAGCTTGGTCATCTAGTACAATTCTTCCCACACGACCCTTACGTACTCGAAACTCGAAAACAATTTTGCAACTGGATATAGGTGACAAACTCAGCTGTAGCTGTTGCAGATGTTGTTTAAGGGCAGTAACAGCTGTTTGATTCAATCCAATAGCACTAATAACTTTTACCCTGGGATTACTGGCTTTGATTCCAGACTTAATCTGAGGTTTTGCCTTACCACCAAAGAAGGGACTCAATAATTCACAAGTACCAGTACTCGGTATTGCTAAAGTTTCCCCTCCCACTACCATTGAAGTCAAGTTAGAATAGTTTGCCAACCTTTTCCTGGATGAAGTTGAGTAGTTTGGTGCATGGGTAGTACTACTGCGCAACTTAGAACGGATGGTGGGGAAGGGAGTTGCATAAGCGGTTGAACCAAAAATGCCTTGACGGCTGACACCCTCTGGCATCTCTACTGGTACTTGCATAGAGATGTAGCTGATATTAGTAAGGACTGGCAAGTTATCTTCCCTTTGCGCCGTCTCCACCGAACTTGATTCGGCTAAACTCTGTTCTATCTCACCACTAGGCTTAGCGCTAGCCTTAACTTGATTCCCGACAGCAACAAAGGCAGTGTAAGGGGACAAAAGCTGATAGGTCAAAGCTGTTTGGGTAACTGTATCTACCCCTGACTTAGTTTCAACGCCGAACATACCTTGCATCAAGTCTTTAATTCTGGCTCTACCCCAAAGTTGGGCAATAGCCGGATTGCCTCCTTCATCAAACTTGAGGTTAAATCTTTGCTCATAAAGATTGCCACCTGCCACCATACCGGTAAGACGCAGAGAATAATTAGGGTACGGGTGAACGAAATATGAGGTGGGATTTTCATTCTCCGCGTCCCCGCGTCCCCGCGTCTCCGCGTCTGCTGACTCGTCGTTTCCCCACTTCTTTTTTTGCTCACCCTTGGGGTACTTTTCTGTTTCTGGGGGGAGAGGTAAGGGGGAAATTCGTCCCAACAATACTAATGGCTGCTGAGCAAATAAGTCAGGGGGTGCTGAAGGATAAATCACTACCTCTGGATTACTTCCCACTGTCTTGATTTCTGTGCCTTCTTCCAAAGGTGCAGTTGACACCTCGACTTGGATATTCGTCAATACAGGGTTATTGATTTTGCGAAAAAACTTTTCTGCTACTTCCTCCGTAGGTTCATCCTGACGCACTATTTGAGCTGTACCTCGTCCAATCTCAGCTAAGCGATTGAGTAAAAAACGGTTGGGAGAACTACCAATACCAAAGCTGTAGAGGCGATTTCCTGGCTTGAGCTGTTGTTGTACTTGAACTAATACTTCATGTTCATTGCCAATGTAGCCATCTGTCAGCAGCACAATGCTTCGTAGTCTTCCCTCTTCAGCTGCCGGAAAATTGAGCACCGCTTGAATACCCCGACGTAAGTAGGTACAACCATTGGCTTGTAACTGATTGATATAGTTAATTGCCTCGGTGCAGTTTTTCTGCGTATTCTGGAGAGGTTTGGCAGATAGCTGGCTGGTAGTATCGGCAAAGTCAATAATGGTGAATGTGTCGTTAGGATTTAACCCTTTGATAAACCGCCGCATTAGTTCCTGGGATTTTCGCAAAGGGTCACCTTGTTGGGAGCCAGAGGTATCCACAAGAAAAACCAGATCTTTGGGTACAATAGCCGCAGGGGAATATTCTAAGGCGGGAATCAAATAAATAGCAAAGTGACCACCTCTTTGATCTGCCTGGGTTAGAATAGTTGCCTGAGTCTGCTCCCTCCCCACTCGATAGCGCAGAATCAAGTCTTTATTGGGAATAGTGTCTGTGCCAATCAGTTCCACCCGCACAATTTGCTGGTCGTGTTCTACTCTAAACTGATGAGAAGGGGAATGTACATCAGAAACCGGTAAACCTGCCTCAATTTCAACTGTTATCCCAATATCATGTCCTGAACGAGTTTCCGGAGGGATTATTGGGGGCATAATTCGAGAAGCATCGGGAACTCTGTCGGTATCAGCGGTTTCATCAATCGGTGTGCCGGGAATAAAACGGGGGCCTACCACCATCGGGAAGACAAATTCGTAGTCCCCACCTTCAAATTTGAGGCTATCTGTGTAGCGAAAGGAAACCTCTATTGTCTCTCCCGGTTGAATATTAGCTAGGGATTGGGTAAAAATATTGTCTCGTTCTTGCTCTAATAATCCAGCTGCTTGCCCTTCCTGGCGAGCTTGCTCGTAAATTTTTTGGGCTTCTTCTCGTTTTTTGATATTACCCTTAATGAAGCGATCGCCTAATCTAATTTCCATCTCATCCACTGCTGCCTCATCCGGCAAAGGGAAGACATAGATTGCTTCTAAAGGTTGGGCAAAGGGATTGTCAAAAGTCTGCCTTACCTCCACTCGCGACAGATTCCCAGCAATTTTTGCCTCAACTTCTGTATGTTTTAGAGGGAAAACTAGCCGTTGCTCCTCAGTCTGGACATACAAGCCTCCTAGCTTTCGCTGGGAGAGATTACTTGTAGTTGTCGTCATGGTTGTTTCCCTCAAAAACCTGGGTAAATGGATCAACTTCACTACTGAAGTGAAGTGCAGCACCTCAGCAATAAACCACCAGTTAAAAAGGTAAAAAAAGCTGACTGTACTAGCTTTTCTTTCTCGGAGCCTTCTTGCACTAGTTAGAGCGGAGTGGTTTGTAATCCTTTATCCTAGCCTCCCAGCACTGGTCAGTTCTAATAGTGTAAAGAATTGTTAAAAAAACTAACCATTGTCAGCTCCGAAGCTGAATGCTAAACAGCACCACTCTCTTTATTGAACATTACCCAAATCGTTTTGAAGATGAGCTTTACGTCATAGAGCAAACTCCAGTTTTTCTGGTAGCGCAAATCCAATTCAATGATGTCTTCAAATTGACGGATGCTTGAGCGTCCATTCACCTGCCATTCACCTGTCATCCCTGGCTTGACATCTAAACGTTGCCATTCTGGTACTTCATAAATGTCCACTTCATTAGGAGTCGGGGGTCTGGTGCCCACCAAGCTCATTTCCCCTTTGAGAACATTCCAAAACTGAGGCAACTCGTCTAGACTAGTTTTGCGCAAGAAGCGACCTACTTTGGTAATTCTTGGGTCATTTTCATTCTTAAAGACCTTACCATCAGCCTGATTTTTGATGGTATTTTTGAGGGCTTCAGCATCGATACACATGGAGCGGAATTTCCAAATCTTAAAGGGTTTACCCATCCAACCTAGGCGGGTTTGACTAAAGAAAATTGGACCTGGACTGTTGAGTTTGATGGCGAGGGCAATCGGCACAAAAACCAGACTAGTAAGCACCAAACCAACTATGGCTCCTAAAACATCAAGGGAGCGCTTAATCTGCGATCGCACGGAAGGGTGAGTTGTAGGTAACAGAGTCTCTGAGACCTTAGCAGTGGTAGTAGTAGTATCTTTAACTGCTTCAAAGGTCAAAACCTGATCGAGTCCTGTCAAAGACAACACAGCCTTCACTGGGGGAGTAACTCCCCTAAGTAACAAGGGAATTTCTTTTTGGCGGGCGTGTTTGAGATTGCTGACTAGAGCACCTACACCACTGCTATCGATAAAAGTGGTTTTGCT
>JAAHHL010000241.1 GCA_010672185.1 Caldora sp. SIO3E6
ACAAAGCCTATCGGTTACAGCTGTGGTGCGAGGCGCCGAATTGCCAGCATCCAGTTAGTGAAGCTGGTAAAGGAGTCTATGAATTTGAGGCTCCCCGGGAGTGGATAGAACAAATCGCTCCCTATGCTAATCTGATTGCTCGGGTTTTGAAAACCCTAACCCCCATTGCTGCACCTGCTGCTAATGCTTTTTTTGGGGAAGAGTTGATGAAACAAAGCAAGATCCAATATCAATTGGAGGCAATGAAAGAGTTAACCAACTCTATCTTAAGCAATGAGCAACTTTTGGTTAATGAACCGGCAAGGCTGGGAGATGGCTTGCTTACCCAACCGGAACGTTCAGGCATTTTAGCATTGCACTCTTTCTTACGAGAAAAAGACCCCCACCACGAATTCTTAGGATTGAAGCGACATCCCACCTATACAGGAGACTATCTTTGGTTATGTGACACCCACTATCAGCAAAGTCAGTCGAAGATACCCTCGTTTTAGGTGGTAGGTGGTAGGTGGTAGGTGGTAGGTTTTAGGCAATGGTGACAAGTTAAAAGGTCGTGCATTTTGTCAACTCCCATATATGGCGTAGTGGTTCTAAAAAAAACTTATATATGGAAATACTTCAAGGGTTAAGGAAAATTGTATTCTTCTTCCTCCGCTCCTCTGCTCCTCCGCTCCTCTGCTCCTCTGCTCCTCCGCTCCCTTGACAATGACATCTTTACCTTAACTTGTCACCAATGGGTGTTAGGTTTTAGGGGAGGTTGCGATCGCGCAGCTACCGTAGGTAATCGCATCACTCAAAATCCAGATCCCCGACTTCTTGATTAAACCTGTGATTAACTCAACAAACCCGAAGAAGAAGTCGGGGATCTTACACTTGTTGCGATCGTGCAGCTACCGTAGGTAATCGCATACTTTTAGCTTTCAGCCGTCAGCTTTAAGATTTCTGGGAAAATAGGATAAGCTAAAACGCATTTCGTTAAAGCAGCAAATTCAATCATCAGTTTCTTGTGGAACAGGCATCTTGCCTGTAATCGGTATATTAAGGATGCCAACAGCCAATCCCGATAACCTACCTCGGTGCATTGGTGACAAGTTAAGGCAAAAATGCCGTTGTCAAGGGAGCGGAGGAGCGGAGGAGCGGAGGTGCAGAGGAAGAAGAATACAATTTTCCTTAACCCTTGGGTATTTCCATATATAGGGTCTTTTTTAGCCCCCAAACACCATATATGGGAGTTGACAAAATGCACTACCCTTTAACTTGTCACCAATGACCTCGGTGAGACAATATTCTATCGCCCTAATTTCTCCAGTAAATTTTTGCGGTTGTTAATTGCAGTTTGGTAGTTGGAGTCTAATTGAATCGCTTTCTCATAGGATTCGAGAGCTTCATCGTTCCGCTAGAGAACCTCAAGCGCAACGCCTCGGTTATTCCAAGCATCAGCATCGTCAGGTTTTATTTCGAGAGCTTTGTCAACTGTGTTTCTCGACAGTAATAAGTTAATTAGCTCTTTTCTTAGCATCTGTGATTTTTGCGTCTGCTACCCATTTCTCGCAGCACAATGGAGGTCAACCCAGTAGCTTATACCCTACAGGCGCACACCTATTACATTATTCAAATAATAGCAAAAAATAAGCAAAATTACAACCAATTCAAGATTTCTGGGAAAAAGCGATCGCCTTTTCTACGAGAGGCTACGCCAAGGGCATCAGGGAAGCTGATCGCAGAATAGTTTTAGAAGGGTTAGACTATTAAAACGAGCCACACAGAGCAATCACATCTATTTAAGATTTCCCAATTCCCAATTCCCAATTCCCAATTCTCAATGACTCAAACCATCGCTAAACCCAAAGAATTGATTCCTCCTTTAGAAAATGGGGATCAATTGACTCGTCTGGAATTTGAGACCCGTTATCAGAGAATGCCTCATCTCAAAAAGGCAGAATTAATCGAAGGAATTGTTTATATGGGATCGCCTCTACGCATCAATCAACACGGAAACCCTCATGCTCATGTGATAACTTGGCTAGGTATTTATGAAGCATTAACTCCAGGAGTTCAAACAGGAGATAATTGTACGGTAATACTAGACGCAGAGAATGAACCTCAACCTGATGCTTTACTGAGAATTAAGGAAGGGGGACAATCGACGATTAGTGAAGATGGATATGTCGAAGGTGCGCCGGAACTTATCGTTGAAATCGCTGCTTCTACAGTTTCTATCGATTTGCGGGATAAGCAAAGGGCTTACCAACGTAACCAAGTCCAAGAATATTTGGTGTGGCGAATTTATGATCAGGAATTCGATTGGTTTAGGTTAACACAAGGCAAGTATATAAAACTTCAACCTGATGAGCAGGGAATTATCAAAAGTGAGATTTACCCAGGTTTGTGGTTAGATGTCAATGCTTTATTAGCGGGTAATTTAGCCCAAGTTTTGCAGGTTATACAAAAGGGAATTGCGAGTAGGGAGTAGTATTGGCTAACAGTAGGGGCGTAGCATTTGGGCGATAATTTAAGAACATATACCCAAGTATACCAATCCAAATGCTACGCCCAAACCCGTTGAGGTTGACATAAGTTAATTAGCCCTCTTCTTAGCTGCTGTGATTTTTGCATCCGCTACCGATTTCTCACAGCACAATGGAGGTCAACCCAGTAGCTTATACCCTACAGGCGCATACCTACTCCATTGTCCAAATAATAGCAAAAAATAAGCAAAATTACAACCAATTCAGGATTTTTGGAAAAAAGCGATCGCCTTCTCTACGAGAGGCTACGCCAAGGGCACTAGGGAAGCTGATCGCAGAATAGTTTGAGAGGGGTTAGACTATTAAAACGAACCACACAGAGCACACAGCTACTTTAGATTTCCCAATTATCAATTATCCATTATCAATTATCCATTATCCATGCATTATATCGGTAGGAGAGCTACCATGACAGTAAACGAGCAACAACAGTCTAACCAAAAGCACAAATTTACCAAGTCTGAGTGGTTAATACGCATTTTTCTGTACAGCTGCGTTCTGATCACAATCTTTCAATTAATCAATAATTTCTTACCTGACAATGGAGAAAATAAGGCTTATCAATCGAAACAAATTTATCAATTGCAAGCAAAAACTTATCTCCGCTCAATTCATCGAGCACAGCAAGCCTATTATTTGAAAAAGGGGAAATTTGTTAATTTTGAGTCATTTCAGGAACTAAGGTTAAGACATGGCACTGAAACCAAGGGTTATTACTACCGAATTTTATCACCGATGATGCCTGTATCAACCTTAAATAAATTAGAACAGAGCACCAACTTCGAGCAAGGGGTGGTTGCGATCGCGCAGCCTAAAAAACCTGAACTCAAACAGTATATTGGTGCTGTGTTTGTGACTAAAGAAGAAACAACAATAGCTACGATTTGCGAAGTAAATGCTGGTGTTCCCTTACCGCCTACTTTACCAACGCTGATCGACAACGAGATTCAATGTCCGCAAGAAACGGAACTGCTAAGGTAGTATGGTGACTTTTTTTTGACCCATAATTTGACTATCCAGAGCAAATTTAAACATCCACTTTCCCGGTTGGTCAGCTTTTTGGAAGTCATACCAACACCAAGCTTTTAATCCCTCTGCGGAGGCTTTAAGAGTTGATTGACCCATTGCCACTAATCGTTCTTGTCTGTCGAAAATTTGGCAGGTTACCTGATAGTCTTGGGCCGTTAGTTCCGCAGTCTCAATCGTGAAATAAACTCGTCCAGACTTGATTGAGAGACGGTCTAGATTATCTGAAGATTTTGGATCTGTGCTTATTTGAATTTTATCATTAAAGGGTAATTCAGGTACAAGTTGAGACTGCCAAAATTTAATACCTATTGGCATAGCAATAGCCAAACTGGTAACTAATAAACCGACCATTGCCCATGCTACTTGAGGAATTTTAATCGGACGTAGTACTTCCAAAGGTATGAGAGCATCTAAGGCTTCCTCCGCCGCAGCATAGCGGTCATGAAAATTGGGTTCGACCATTTTTTGCAACCAGCTGATCAATGGTTGACTAAGCTGAGGAACTTGCTGCTGAAAATTGATACGACCCCGGTCATCTATCAAACTACCAAATTCGGTAGAAGTTGTGCCTGTGAGCAAACAAATTAGGGTTGCACCGAGGCTGTAAAGGTCAGAGGCAAGAGTTAGTTGACGATTGAACATTTGCTCAGGTGGCATAAAACCTAAGGTTCCCTTCACCACACTACTAACTGCTACTTCGCCACCCCCAGTGCGAGCAAAACCAAAATCCACCAAGTAAACATTTATTCGGTCATCAACTAAGATATTCTCTGGCTTTAAGTCTCGGTGAATAACCGGGGGAATTTGGGATTGTAAATAGTGCAATATTTCTAAAACGGCAATGGCAATTTGTTTAATTTGTTGTGGCTTCCACTGGCGTTTAGTTGCTAAAGAGGGGGCATCTTTGTATTCTTGTACCAGACAAAAACCCGCTGCTGTTTGAAAGGAATCAAGATAACGGGGAATACTGGGATGCTCCAGTCCACGCAAAACTTGAATTTCACGGTCGTAAGCGCTATATTGCGACCAACTAGCAGTAGTACGAGCAAACTGAAACTGCTTAACCACTACAGCATTACCTGTATTAATTTCAGTGGCAAGGTAGGTAACACGACCCCCAGCGTGATTTTGTCCCAGTTCGCGAGTCACCTGGTAGCCGTAGTTGGAAAAGTTGGGGAAGAGGTTATTGGTCATTTTAAGGCTTAATTAAATTCTGCTGATTATTGAGATATTGAGCAATTAATTTATTGTTTTTAAGTGATCTCGCAATAAGCCTGATGAGCAGAAAAATAACTGTTAAAATAGGGACAAGTATGAACAAAGCAACAGTGATTTTGTCTCCTAACTCGCCTCTCGGATTTTTGAGGTAAGATAAACTCTCTACAGTCACCAATGCTAAGCAAATACCTAATCCTAGACTCAGGAGAACTGCTTGGGAAGCCTCTTTGGGTTTAAATCCCTTGTTGATTTGATGTGCGATCGCTCCTTGAATTAACTGCTGGATTAGCTGATAAACAACAAAAAATACCAAGTTAGTGATTGCAAATACTAAAACACCCAGAATTATATTTTGATAAAAACCCCCTACTAATGCGCCCCCTACAACGGCGAATAAAATTAATAACTTAACTGCATCATAGATTTGGTTATCCTCTTTTCCCTTTGCTCCAAAGTAAGCTCCCAACATAGTTCCCATGACAATTCCTACTGAGTAGAACACCCAAAACACTGCCGGATTAAACATTCTGTTGAAGCCGATAGTCCAAATAATCAGGCAAGCAGCCACCACAGATCCCAGTAATGCACCAAGACCAACCTTCAATCTATTCCCTCTACCAATCCTATCGCCTGCCGCTGTTGCCATAGCAACCTTATCCGATGCCACAAAAACGGAAACAAACATTGGCAATACAAAAAAATGAAATGACTTCCACAACACCGAAAACTCCGTAAAAAAGTTTAATGCTATCCAACTGATTGCGCTTAATCCTAACAACATTAAATAAGCGGGTTTTTGGGGTTGAGGAAGTGGTGCTGCTTTGACTATAACCGTAATTTGATTCGTTTCCGGCGAAGAATTGCTGCGTAGTACAATCTCGCGAATATAGGTTTTTCCTGCTAGCAACTGACTCGTATCAACCGTAACCTCACAGTCCACCTTATTTCCTTCAAACTTCTGCGGCGAAAACGAAATCCAGGTATGATCATAAGGAGTATGGGGAGGGTCACTCTGATGGGGGACAACTTCCCAACGACCAGCCAACATTGTATCTGGAATCGGATTGCTAATGCTGATGCCTTGAGTCAGTTTCTCTGGGTAGTGGCTACCGGTAAACTCCAGGGTTTCCTTGATTAATCTAACTTTCGGCAAGCGCTCAACGTCAATTGGTTCTAAGGCAGCTAAAGCTTCCGCTGCATGAGCATATCTGTCTTGCACTCTCGGTTCAACCATTTTTTGTAGCCAACTCACCCAACCCCGTTTCAGGGGCGGCACTAAATTCTGGAAATGCAGGCTATAATTCGTATCAATTAAATTCCCGATATCTGTCGATTTTGTGCCAGTGAGCAAGCAAATCAGAGTTACTCCTAAGCCATAAAGATCCGAAGCAGCTGTTAACTCCCGATTGAATAACTGTTCGGGGGGCATAAATCCCATAGTACCTTTGACAACACTACTCGCTGCTACTTCACCAACCCCACTCCTGGCAAAGCCAAAATCGACAAGATAGACTTCCGACTGCTGGTTAATTAAAATATTTTCGGGTTTGATATCTCGGTGAATAATAGGTGGTTTTTGGCGTTGCAGATAGGTCAAAATTCTCAGTACGGAAAGGGCAACTTTCTTGATATCTTGGAGATTCCAACGGCGGGGTGCTGCCAAAGATTGCGCCTCTATGTACTCCTGCACAATGCACAATCCATCAGGAGTTTGGAAGCTGTCGAGATAGCGAGGAATGTGGGGATGCTGGATATTTTGTAGCAGAGTTATTTCTTGTTCACACATTTCATACTCTGCCCAAGTTGAACCTATGGCAGCAAACTGAAACTGCTTAATCACAACTTGCTGTTGGGTATTTGTCTGCTTAGCTTGGTAAGTAACTCGTCCACCAAGGCTATTGTGACCGAGTTCTGAGATAATTTGGTAACCATGACTAGACCAGTCGGGGTAATCGCTCATGGAAGTGACCTACTTTCAAGTATAAAGCTCATATCATGTCCGCTTAAACAGTTATCATATCCTTCTACCTTGCAACTTTCTTCCTTCCCTTCTGCCTTCTGCCTTCTGCCCTCTGCCCTCTGTGCTATTTCTAATTTAGCTCACTTATAGTATGAATAAGATACAATTTCCTTCCCACAGCTTATGTCTGTCCTAACTCCAATTCACAAAATTCATGTCCATACAGGGAGTAGCATTACTATTGCCAATCTCAGTTGGCAGGAATTTGAGGATATTTTAGAAGAACTAGGGGACAAGCGTCAGGTGCGACTCGCCTATAGTCAAAACTGCTTAGAAATTATGGCACCTTCACCAGAACACGAACGCGCTAAAATTGTCATCGCCGATCTCGTCAAAATTATCTTGAGAGTTCAAAGAAGACCATGGGAAGCTCTCGGTTCAACCACTTTTAAAAAGAGAACTATGGAAGCAGGAGTTGAGCCGGATGAATGTTTTTACATTCAGAATTATCAAGCCGTTATTGGCAAAGATAGAATTGATTTAGACCGCGACCCTCCTCCGGATCTAGCGATAGAATCTGATGTTACCTCTCTAACGGAAATTAGCGCTTATCAACGTTTAGGTGTTCCTGAATTATGGGTTTATGGAAAAAATCAATTCAAGATTTATGTGCTGCAAGGAAAAGAGTATCAACAATCTTCTTTTAGCCCTAATTTTCCCGACTTGATGATCATCGAAAGAATTCTGCAGGTATTGCAACGAGCCAAAGTTGTGGGTAGTAGTATTGCACTACAAGAGTTTGAGGATAGTTTGAGGGGTTGAGTTGTAAAAAGAACCACAGAGGCACACCAGAGCACAGAGAGGATTTTGAGAGAATTGTAGAATTATTAGCCCTAAGGTAGGTGAAAATGATGACGCAGGCAACAGAGAGCAAAATTCAATCCCATAAACAACTTTACCAGCAAGATTTCTATTTATGGATACAAGCAACTACAAGGCTTTTACAAGAAGCAAAGTTTTCTCAATTGGATTTAGAGAACTTGATTGAGGAAATGCAAGCAATGGGCAGAAGGGAGAAAAGGGAATTAAGAAGTCGTTTAATTATTTTACTAATGCATTTGCTTAAATGGCAATATCAACCTCAAAAAAGGACTGACAGTTGGTTAAATACGATTAACGAGCAACGTATTTCCCTAGAAGAATTATTTGAGGATAGTCCTTCCTTGAAACCATTATTACCAGATATTTTTGCCCAATGTTACCAAAAAGCTCGTTTGAAAGCAGTCACTGAAACTGGTTTAGAGGTAACTTCTTTTCCTGATGATTCCCCTTGGAATGCATCAGAGACTCTTGATTTTGAGTATCTTCCTGAATAGTTGGTGGTTAGAATAGGACGGCTACCAGTCTAAGGCGAGACAAAAAGGCTATAAGCAGATATACCACAGACAGAATTTACTACAAAAGCTTTCTTCCCTTCTGCCTCCTGCCTCCTGCCTTCTGCCTTCTAATCACTAGCATGTCCCACTTTAAGTTGATAGCCAATAGGACAATGCCCAAGATTTTACAGCCAGAGGCTAACTATACCTTTCGCTCCTTCTTCGAGCTACCGAATGACCCAGATGAAATCTTGGCGGAATTTGAGTATAGTTATACTCAGGCACGACTA
>JAAHHL010000242.1 GCA_010672185.1 Caldora sp. SIO3E6
TCCCTTGATTAATTAAAACCGAAGCAAGATAACCTCTAACTGGGATGAAATCCGGCTGAAGTTCCCAAGCTGCCTGAAAATCTACTTGTGCTTGTCCTAAATTACCCCCTCGATACTGTTCGAGTCCTTTAATAAAATAGTTTAGTGCCGTTAGCTCTTGGTTGCCATAGAATTGAGCTTCCCCGAGACGTTTGAGAAAAGCTTCGTCGGCTTTAAGGGGAGGATACCAAAATTGTAACTTTTGACTAGTCTCTACAACCCGCTGGTATTGCCCTTGAGCAAACCAGACATCCAAGTTATAGTTAATAATATTCGTGCCAATAATCGAGAATAGAATACAACTGAACAATAAGGTAGCGAACAGAGCAACCCACTTCAAATCTGCGATGAATGTCCCTAAACCATCCTTGAGATAAAAGCCCAATAGAGTAATAATGATGCCAATCATGGTGAGCTCCCATCCTTTATGAGTAAAAGCAAGGAAACTCGCCTTATATCCCAAACCCTCTTGCACGAGGCGATCCCCAGCTGAAAGCTGAAAAAAGCGGCTATCTGAGAGGGATAAGTTAGCCAAGGAACGGATGGGAGCAACTGGTTCTAAAATAATATTCTGTTTCCACTGAGCTTGAACTTCCGGTAAGTGATTTTCGCTAAAAGCACCTGCTTGTCTTCCCTGTTGATAGTAGGCAGTGCTTAAATAACTAACATCCGGTAACCAGGTATGGACAAAATAGGGAAATAGTAAAGGAATGAGCAAGCCACCCCACAGCAGCCAACGAGCCAATTTTTGGAATCCCCAAACAATTACTAGAAACAGAGTTAAGCTCAAAGGAGCAACCATTAACCTAGGGAAGTTCATCAAGAGGGAATTAATACCAAAGGAGGAACCAGTCAGGGATGGTAGTTGATACCAAGGATAAATCAAGCCTCCTAATAACATGAGGCAGCCGCAAAAAATAGTAAGGGTTGCTCGATTTAACAGTGCTAACCATGATAACCAGCGCTCATACTCAAAGATGACTACTTTCCCTTCTGTAGCTCCTTTTCTTTTAGTCAGTGTTTCCAGCATGAGTTTATATTGGTGGGAAATAATCGGCATCTAAAATTTGTTTAAAAGTATAAGGGCAATCTGTAGGCAAATTTCTTAATTTAGACTTGGTATTAACGACTTTAAGGGCATCTTGGTAAAGTTTAGGCAAACGATTTTCAAGATAATTTTGCAAGGTTTGTGAATCTAAATAGCGGTTAATTTGGTTACGAAAAGTGATGATTTCTGCTCGCCAATGGTTGGCATTATATTCTTGTTCAGTTTTCCAATACTGATACAGTAAAAGATGAATTAAAATTTGCTCTAACAAGCTTTCTACTGCTCTTTTCTCACTCCTGCCCAATGCTTCTAATTCCTCACATAAATTAGTATAGTCCAGTTGAGCGAACTGGCTATTTTTAATTAATTTAATCATTTCTGACAGCCATTGATGATAGTCAGATTCGTATAAATAAGTGAGAGGAGTATTTGTCAACATGATAAAATTTGACTTGCTTGCTTAAAAACTTTATAGTAAAGCCTTTTTTTCTCGGAGCCTCCTGTTTCTCTCCTTGGAGGTGTTAGGGGTGGCTTGGTGCTTTCTTATTCTTGAACTAGTTTAGCTCGATAGCGACCTTGAGGCCAATATTTCCCATCTTAGTGCAGAGGTCAACAAAATTTTCGTGGGATTTAAGTGTTAAAAAATCATAAGTTCTCCCTTGTATCTCTATCTCCCCACACCTCCCACACTCCCGATACTCCCCACTTTGTGTAGCGGTACTAGTTGGTAAGATCGGTATTTACGTAATTTCTCTTAGCAAAATAGCAAACTTTGATACAAACAATACTTAATTCAAACAGCTCTTTAATTCAAGTCTCCCCATTCTCAAATCCTGAGTGTGATACTCCAGGGTGAGGGGCAAGCACTTGTCTCTATGATAGATTGTGATTATTAGCGCGTATTTACACCTAGCAGGACAACGAAAAATCCTAATGTGAGGTAATACACCTGATTACCCGTAACCTTTGTCTAGTCAAATGCGAGGATAATCAGTGCGTTAAAAGTGTGTTTGTTTTTTCTAATTCAGAGTGGTGCTAAACTCAGAGGACATCACACTTTCAACAATCGTGATTGCTAAAGTTATCACTAAATGCGAGTTAAGATACTTACCATGCTTAGATTGAAAAAGTTATCAGCTCGGTAAAGCTCAAAGTTCTTAAGTCGCACAAACATTTTTTTCAAGGGGAAGCTATCTTTGTGACGGGTTGCCCAAAGCAGCTGATTACCTCCAGCGGAAAGCTGTTTACCTAAGTTGAACTTGAATGTTGATTTGCTAAAACTATGCCAGCAAAAGTACTGGTTGTGGATGATGAGCCTGATTTAAAAGCCCTAATCCGCCAAAAATTCAGAAAACGAATTCGGCAAAAAGAACTCCAGGTATTTTTTGCCTGTAATGGCTTGGAAGCCCTAAAAATACTGCAAGCTCAGCCGGATATAGATATGGTATTAACCGATATCAATATGCCCCAAATGGACGGTCTAACTTTGCTAACAAAGATTTCTGAAGCCTATCCTACCACCAAAACAGTTATTCTTTCTGCCTATGGCGACTTACAAAATATCCGAAAGGCGATGAATTATGGTGCTTTTGACTTCTTAACCAAACCTATAGATTTTCAAGATTTAGAAATTACTACCAAAAAAACTCTAAACCATGTCCAACAGACAAGAATAGCTTTGGCAAAGGAACGTTCGGCTCAGCAAGCTCAAGCAAAATTATTAATTCATCTACAGCAAGAGATAACTCAGCGCCAGCGGGTGGAAGAGGCGTTGCGGGGGAGTCAAATACGACTAAGTCAATTCCTGGAAGCGATGCCAGTGGGGGTGTTTATCGTTGATGCGAAGGGTAGGACTTATTACGTCAATCAGACAGCAAAGAAGTTAATTTTCAAAGACATTGTTCCAGAGGCCACTGTGGAACAATTGCCAGACATTTATCAAGCCTATCTAGCAGGAACAGATCAATTGTATCCTAGTGATCGCCAACCGATCATGCGAGCCTTGCGGGGATACAAAGCTACTGCAGATGATCTTGAGCTCCATCAAGAAGATAAAATTGTACCATTGGAGGTATGGGCAACTCCCATTTTTGACGACAAGGGTCACATTGTTTATGCGATTGCCGCCTTTCAAGATATTACACAACGCAAACTCTCAGAAGCAGAGCGGAATAAGATGATTGAGGAACTCTTTGAAGTTAATTGTAATTTAGAGCTTGCCCTCGATGCTGAATCAGAATTAACCGATGCAGCAAAACGCTTTGTTCCCCATGAATTTATCGATTTTCTGGGATATAAAAGTATCGTGGATGTTCACCTCGGGGATCAAGTACAACGGGAAATGTCCATTATGTTTGCCGACATTCGTGACTTTGCCACTTTGTCCGAAAAGATGTCCCCAAAGGAAAATTTTGACTTTATTAATGATTATTTGAGTAGAGTCGGACCAGTCATCCGCAATCACCAAGGTTTTATCGATAAATACATTGGTGATGCAGTAATGGCTCTATTTCCTAATCATGCTGATGATGCCCTGCAAGCTGCCATTGCTATGCAAAAACAAGTCTCCCTTTACAATTGGGAGCGGGAACAACAGGGAGAAAGGGCAATTACCATTGGCATTGGTTTGCATACAGGCAGTTTGATGCTGGGTACTATTGGTGAGTCGGAGCGGATGGAAAGTACAGTAATTGCTGATGCGGTTAACTTAGCCTCTCGCCTAGAAAGTTTGACTAAAACTTATGGAGCCTCAATTCTGATTAGTGGAGATACTCTCCTGGAACTTACAGAAGTGAGCAACTACTACTATAGATTTCTTGGTAGAATGCACATTAAAGGTAAAAATAGATTAGTTTCAGTGTTTGAAGTATTAGATGCTGAACCAACTAAACTGCGAGCACTAAAGTGGCAAACCAAAACTAAGTTTGAAGAAGCAATAGTCCTGTATCATCAAAATAAGTTGAACTTAGCACTTAAAATATTTCAAGAAGTTTTAGAGATCAACCATCAAGATAAAGCCGCTCAATTTTATATTAAACTATGCCAACAGTTGCTCGAATCTGAAAATTATGATAACTAGGAGGGAATAGGGAATAGGCATTGGTGACAAGTTAAGGCAAAATCGTCGTTGTCAAGGGAGCTGAGGGAGCTGAGGAAGCTGAGGAAGCTGAGGAGGAGGAATACAATTTTTCTGACCCCTTGGGTCTTTTCATATATAGTGTTTTTTGAGCTCTCAAACTCCATATATGGAAGTTGACAAAATGCGCGACCCTTTAACTTGTCACCAATGCCTAAAACCTAACACCTAAAACCTAACACCTAAAACCTAACACCTAAAAACATGCCATCTCAAACCCTTAAATATGCATATTTCCCCGGTTGTGTTGCCCAAGGAGCCTGCCGAGAACTCTACCAATCTACCGCAGCTCTCACCCAAGCCTTAGACATTGAACTACTGGAGCTGAAAAAGGCTGCCTGTTGTGGTTCTGGCACTTTCAAAGAAGATTCCCAACTACTGGAAGACACGGTGAATGCCCGCAACATTGCCTTGGCAGAAGAACTGAATTTGCCCCTATTGACTCATTGCAGTACCTGTCAGGGAGTGATTGGTCATGTAGATGAGCGGTTAAAGGAATCCCAGCAAACAGACCCTGCTTATCTTGAGCAGGTAAATGGCTTGCTACACAAAGAGGGTTGTTCTCCCTATCAAGGGAGCACCGAAGTCAAACATTTGCTTTGGGCATTAGTAGCAGATTACGGCTTGGAAGCTCTCCAAGCAAAAGTTACCCAAAAACTAACTGGACTAAAATGTGCTGCTTTCTATGGTTGTTACCTACTCAGAGCACAAAAGACAATGCCTTATGATGACCCTTGGCAACCGGAAGCAATGGAGAATGTCTTTCGGGCTGTAGGGGCAACACCAGTTTATTATCGAGGTCGAACTCAGTGTTGTGGTTGGCCTATTTCTAGTTATGCTTCGGAGCAATCTTTCAAGATGGCGGGAGGGCATCTTCAGGAAGCAATTGAGGCTGGTGCGGATTGTTTGGTCACGCCTTGTCCTTTATGTCACCTTAACCTTGACTCCCGTCAACCGGAAGTAGAGAAAGTAATCGGACATAAACTGGGTTTACCAGTACTGCACTTACCCCAATTAGTTGCCTTAGCACTCTCAGTTGACCCCAAGCAGTTGGGTTTAGACCGACATATTGTCGCAACAGAACCTGTGTTGGAAAAATTGGGAGTTTAGGTGATTTCTAGGAAAAAATGTACCTATCGTAGGGTGTGTTAGCGCAGCGTAACGCACCAAATTCTGGGTACTGATATCAATTGAACCACAAAGGCACATTCGACCTAGGAGTTCCCGAAGGGTAGGACACAAAGGAAGAAAAGAAGAAGATTAAGGGAGTAAAGGGTTAACAATTGAGGACATGACTGATCAGGCGATAACCATGAGATTTCTTCATTCTTCCTTTGTTGGTTGTGTTCATCATGATTGTGAACCGTTCAAAAAGTGTGATCTCTAGTAATATCAATTCCGGCTACATTGGGATAATATTCATTCTGATTGGGGCGCAAAGCTGGCGCCCACCAGTATCTATGTTTCCTAACCAAAAAGCTAGATTTTTAATCATTCCGATGCAACCGGAATTGATATAGCAGTCGCCAGGGCGGTTAAGACATTCTCAGGTAAGGCAAGTATAACAAGGGGCTTAAGCCCCTTGTCCTAATCCCCTTGGCGGTTGTTATATAAGGGGATTTTTGAGAATAATTGTACCCACAATGTGGTGCGTTACGCTGCGCTAACACACCCTACGATAGATACACTTTTTACTGCAAATCACCTAGTTCAATCACACCATTAGTCGATAGTTACTTGAACTTCTTGTTAAGTCCTTTAACCAATTCGGTAATAGACCTTAGCTGAACTTTGGAAAAGTACGCCATTGCCATAATGACAGCAACGGCGACTCCCCCATACATGAGAAGAGAAACTATACTGCCACCACTGTTTGGATCAGCAAAATTTCTTGTAGTGGCATATAGTTCACCTGTACTATTAGAAACGAGAATAATGTGATGGTTCGATTTCATAAGTATTGGTAGTCCTTTTTAAGGTTAAACGAGCTGCTAACTGTTCATCTTAAGTTCTATACTCCGAAACTACCAAGGCAAAAATCTGGATATTTACAAATATATATAATAGGAAGTATTACTTGGTGTTGAAACAACGATGATGGGAACACCAAGATCTACGAGACCTTCCTCTAAATTTATTTTTTTATGACTTGCCTAAGCTGAGTCGTTGTTGACAGAGGTGGATATTAGCAGTGACAATCAAGCGCTGGAATTTCCTTACCTAGTTAGCAGCTCGATAGGACTACCAGAAATACGCTATTCACTGCGTAATATACCCTCTATATATATATATAGGGAACAGTTGGCTAAAATTATGCAGAAAAACAGTTTTTTGTAATAAAAATTTACATTTTCCTGGGTACTGGAGTTTCAACTGTTCCCAATTCTCAAACAACTAAAATTCATAATTTACACTAAAATAAAAGCCCTCATCCTGGGCATTGGTGCCCCGGTCATCAAGGTCAATTAGAGGAACGCCATAATCAAGGCGTAGGTTGAGTTTTGGTAAAGGTTGCCAGATTACGCCTAAACCCACACCAGCTAAAAACCGCTGTCCTGGTAATGGACTAGGATTATTTGAGTCATTCCAGACCAAACCTGCATCAAAAAAAGGAGCTAGCTGGAAAGTGGGAATCCCACCTTCATCCCGCTCTAGAGTAATACGGTCCTCAACAGAAAAGCGAAAACCATTATCCCCTGCTCGGATGTTTTGCCGGTAACCCCTTAAGGATTGACCACCACCAATGACAAATTGCTGGGAAGGTACTAAGCTATCGGGAGTCAGCTGAACATCAGCTCCAAGAATTAACAAGTTATTTTCATTAAGCACTTGTACCCGTTGCAGCTGACCTAACCAGCTGATAAATTGACCATCAGGGGTGGGTTCAGGATTATCTGTCGCACTGAAAAAATCAGTACCGAAACTCAAAAGCGATCGCAAAGACCAAGCTCCCCTGGCATCGCGGCGCAGATAGTCTTGTCCAAATTTAATCACGCTGGTGGTGGTGACTCCCTCGGAGTTGGCTCCAGGACTAACGGGTAAGATATCTCCTAGTAGAGCTTTATTTCTCTGGTAAGAAAAACCGAGAGACAGAGCCAATTCTTCCCGGGGGGTGCGTATCAGTGGCTGTCGGAAACTAGCCTCATACAACTGGGATTCCCCCTCAATATCAAAAAAGCTGAAACCGGACTCAACCACTTTATTCCGACTCAACGAAGTTCTTAACTGTACAGTGCCATTCATAGGATTGACTGGCAGCCGATAACTGATTTCCCCGACATCAGAACCACTTCTGGTGGTGTGGTAGAAAGAGGTGCTAATTCTATCCCCATTGCCAGTCAGGTTGAGATGAGTCAATCTAACTCCCAATCTCTCAGAGCCAACACTAGGTGGTGAATAGTTGTCAATGCTGACATTACCTTCAAAAGGGTCAGTTTCTGCTATGCGCACAATCAAAATACTTTTTCCCTGTTCGCTTCCCATACGCAGGCTGGCTTCGATATTCTCAAATAAGGGCTCAGCTCGTAACAAACGCAATTGGTCTTCTAAATCAGCTGTATTGAGAGGTTTCCCAGCTCCTAGTTGTACCCGACTGCGGACATAGCCAGGATTCACCCGGACATTTCCCTCGATTTTAATTTCTTCTAAACTCCCTTCCAAAATGCTAATTGTGACAATACCTTCCTCAATCGGTTGGTCTACCAGAATCGCCCTAGAAGTGATATAACCCTCTTCCAGATACAGCTGAGTAATCTTATCTGCCACTTCTTTGAGTTCTTGAAGAGTCAGAGAACGACCTTCAAAGGGTTGTACTACAGCATTTAACTCCTCAGGGGTAAAAATACTGCTCTCAGTGACTTCTATTTTCTTTACTAGAACTGTCTGTGAGTCGGTATCGGTAGATTCTGGAGGAGGGGAAGGTGGTTGAACTGGTGCTGTTTCTTCTGAATCTGGTATTGGTTCTGGAGTTGGAGCAGGTTGTGGGAAACGATCTTCGTTTGGGTTGGGTTGTAGAATCTCCGAAGGAATAGGTTGACTCTGGGCGATTGAAGAAGTACCATCACCACAAATTCCTACACCAAATAGTAAAACTGTCCAAAAAAGACGCTTGGTAAACGTGCTCTTGATTAACATCTCACACCAAAGTGATCCGATCGGCCGCGCGTCGTGTCGGG
>JAAHHL010000243.1 GCA_010672185.1 Caldora sp. SIO3E6
GGTCGTGCATTTTGTCAACTCCCATATATGGCGTAGTGGTTCTAAAAAAAACCTATATATGGAAATACTCCAAGGGTTAAGGAAAATTGTATTCTTCTTCCTCCGCTCCTCTGCTCCTCCGCTCCTCTGCTCCTCCGCTCCTCCGCTCCCTTGACCACGACATCTTTACCTTATTCTTCTGCTTCCTGATATAGCTCCTCAAGAGCCTGGTGTTGACTACGGCGGGAACGACGTCGGTATTTTTTACTGGCTAACTTTGGTTCATATTGATGCTTCCCGGAACCTTTAATTTTTAACTTCATACTAGATTCAGCATCAGGCTGCTGCTTCAAAGCTTCTTGCTGCGCGATCGCTTCTGCTAAAAAGTCGAGATAATGTTCGTAGCGCTCCCAGTTACCTCTGACTGCACAGTTGGGTTCATCCCGATGTAGACAATTGCTAAATTGACAGCTGGATGTGGCTAGGCGCTGTCTTGCTTCAGGGAAATAAAGGGATAAATCTGCGGGAGTACAATTCAAATCCGGTTGATTGAAGCCAGGAGTATCTGCCAACAAACCACCTTTGGGTAATTCAAACAGTTCCACATGCCTTGTGGTGTGTCGTCCTCGACCTAGTTTACTGGTAACTGCTCCAACTCGTAAATTAGTTCCCGGTGCTAGTAGATTTATCAGGCTGGACTTGCCAACACCGGAAAGACCAGCAAAAACTGTGATTTTCTGGTATAGTTGCTCCGTGAGTTGCTCTACTCCAGTACGATTATGGATGCTGAGCAGTACAGGTTGATAACCCCAGTCTCCTAAACGTTGCTGCCATTGTTCTATGGCGAGAGTGGTAACCAAATCAGCTTTATTCAAACACAAACCGACTTTTAAGCCAGTAGTTTCTGCTTTGACCAAAAATCGACTCAGTTGGTAGGGATCTAGGGTAGGTTCTTCCAGGGCAAAGACTAGGAAAATTTGCTCAGCGTTAGCAATTGGTGGGCGATTTAGCTGAGTTTTGCGAGGCATAACGGCGGCAATCGCTCCTCGTCCATCTGCCCAATCTGGTTCTTCTACCAAAACGCGATCGCCTACCATCACCTGCTGGCCGATTTTTTTCAATCTTGACCTACGGGTACAAAGGAAGACCTGCTTGACATTTTCTAATCTTACCCGGTAGAAGTTGGCTTGTACTGCTAGTACTGTCCCAACTAGCGGTGTGGAGGATGCCAAAGGTTGGTTCTTAGGCACTTCCCCCTTCATGCGGATTCTAATGGACGCCTTACTCTCAGGGCAAAGTATTGCCCTTGGTTTTCCACGGATTCAATGGGGTAGCCTTCCATTGCTAAACTGTCCGGTACTTGCTCAATTGGTTCACCAGGGTCAAGCCAAACTTCTAACAAAGCTCCTGGTGTCATCCCCTCTAGGTAGAGTTTAGTACGCACAAAGTTGATTGGACAAGGAGTACCGCGCAAATCCAATTGGGCGTCAGGTGTTTGGCTAATGGTTGATGGGGTTGGGTTACTCATAGTTCAGTAAGACGCGGAGACGCGGAGACGCGGAGACACGGAGACGCGGAGACGCGGGGACGCGGGGAGATAGAAAAATCCGTCAAAATTAAATTGGTAGGCTATTAGAAACTCAGCCACTTTGGTATTGCTCAGAAAGCATAGTGGCTTAAAATTTCCATACATTACCGATGAAAACCTCCTGCCTCCTGCCTCCTGCCTCCTGCCTCCTGCCTCCTGCCTCCTGCCTCCTGCCTCCTGCCTCCTGCCTTCTGCCTCCTGCCTTCTGCCTCCTGCCCTCTGCCTTCTGCCTTCTGCCTCCTTTTAACTGCCAAAGAGTCCCCCTAGAAATCCTTCTATACCACCTTTCCCGGTACGCTCTTCCCTAATCTTTGCCAGTCTCTCCAGCAATTCCCGTTCCTCAGCCGTTATACGGGTGGGAATGTCAATCAGGACTGTAATTAGGTGATCACCTCGACTCACCGGATTACCCAATTTCGGTACACCGTGACCTTCTAAGGTTAAAACTGTACCAGGCTGGGTTCCTGCAGGAATCGTTAAATCTACTGGTCCATCTACTGTATTTACTGGCGCAGAACAACCCAAAATTGCCTGCAAGTAGCTGATTTTGACCTCAGAGAGGATATTGAGTCCATCTCGTTTAAAGTCTGAGTCTTCCTTGACAAATAAATAGACATATAAGTCTCCAGGAGGACCATTGCGCGATCCCGCATCACCTTCTTTGGAAACCCGCAGGCGAGTTCCGTTATCGACCCCTGCTGGAATGGTAATTTCGAGCTTTTTCGTTTCTTGTTTCCTACCTGCGCCCCCACAACTTTCACACTTATCCTCAATTACCTGTCCTTCACCGTTACAGGTGGGACATACTGAAACTTGGGTAAAGCTGCCAAAAGGTGTCCGAGTGGCGCGACGGACTTGACCACTGCCACCGCAAGTTGAACAGGTACGGGGTCTTGTCCCTGCTTTAGCACCTGTACCGTTACAAACTTTACAGGTTTCCAGGTGAGGAATGCGGATTTCCTTTTTCCCACCAAATACAGCTTCTTTGAATTTCAGCTTTAAGTCTAGCCTTAGGTCGTCACCTCGGACTGGGCCACCACGCCGTTGAGCCGTTTGCTGACCCACGCCACCGGCAAAACCGCTGAAGAAGCTCTCAAAAATTTCTGAGAAGCCCATGTCGCCAAAGTCTGGGTAGCCTGCTCCTGCACCAGAAGAAACACCCGCTTCTCCAAAACGGTCATATCTCGCTCTGGTTTCTGCTTCTGAGAGGACTTCGTAAGCTCGATTAATCTCTTTGAACCGATCTTCAGCCCCTGCTTCTTTGTTTACATCAGGATGATACTTACGGGCAAGGTCGCGGTAAGCACGTTTAATTTGTCTTGTATCAGCGTCGCGGGGGACGCCCAGAGTTTCATAATAGTCAGGCATAGAGCACTGAGCTGTGTTTGGTTAATTGAGTAGGGGCAGATTCAGTTTAATGCAGGTGATTGCTGTGAGGCAACTGTTGTTGCCTGCCAGATCACCAGAGTCTTATTCTTATATCTATCAAAAAAAACAGCTAATTGCCAAGTAGCTGATAATTAGCCTGCTTTAGTCAACTGGTTCATAGTCGGCGGTTACAGTCTCATCATCAAAATTGAAATCTAACTCTTCCTCTTCGTCTGGTGCTGCTTGAGTAATGTTGCTGGTTTCCATGATGGAGGGTTCTTCGTCTAAGGTTTCAAACTCTTCTGCCTCACCTTTACTAGCAAAAGAAGCAATGATACCCCCAATTGAGAACAGAGTTTGTTGAAAGTCGTTGACCATTTGTCCGACTTCCTCAACAGTGACAGAACTGTCTGTCATTGCTGTCTGGATCTGCTCCCTTTGCTCATTGCCTTTATCGAGGAGTTCTTGAGCCTGAAGTTGATTATTAATCAAGTCTCCATGCTCTTTTAAGGTGTTATCCCAGCTGTAGAAGAGGCTATCAGCTTTGTTCTTGAGCTCAGCCAATTCTATACGACGGCGGTCTTCCTCGGCATATTTTTCTGCCTCTTGTCGCATCCGTTCTACTTCAGATGAACTTAGTCCTCCAGTATTAGTAATTCGGATGCTTTGCTCTCTACCTGTACCTTTGTCTGTTGCTGCAACTTGCAAAATCCCATTCACATCTATTTCAAAAGCTACTTCAATTTGAGGTACTCCACGGAGTGCTGGGGGAATGCCGGTGAGCAGAAACTTACCTAAGCTCTTGTTATCTTTGGCCATGGCTCGTTCACCCTGTAGAACATGGATTTCTACTGAGGTTTGCCCATCTGTAGCGGTGGAAAATATTTGAGATTTGCTGGTAGGGATCGTGGTATTCCGCTCAATAATTTTTGTGAATACTTCTCCTAATGTCTCAATACCTAATGAGAGGGGAGTAACGTCCAGCAGCAGTAAATCTTCAACTTCACCACCTAAAACACCTCCTTGGATGGCTGCACCTAGAGCCACTGCCTCATCCGGGTTAATCGACCTTTCTGGGTCTTTGCCACCAAAAAATTTTTTAATCCCTTCTTGTACCGCTGGTATACGAGTAGAACCACCCACTAGCAAAATGCGGTCAATATCCTCTGGTTGTAGATCAGCGTCTTTGAGAGCCTGGGTCACCGGTTCGATGGTGCCTTCTACTAGTTCCCGAGCCAATTCTTCAAACTTAGCTCGGGATAGTTCCATCTCCAGGTGTTTTGGCCCGGTCTCATCCGCAGTGATAAAGGGCAGGTTGACGGAAGTGGAGACCATACTCGACAATTCGATTTTTGCCTTTTCAGCCGCTTCTCGTAAACGCTGAAGAGCCATTTTGTCTGTCCCGAGGTCAATGCCCTCTGTTTCCTGAAAGTTCTCAATCATCCAGAGAACAATCACATTATCGAAGTCATCTCCCCCCAGGTGATTGTTACCAGAAGTAGCTTTAACTTCAAAGACGCCATCCCCCAATTGCAGTATGGAGACATCAAAGGTACCACCACCTAAGTCAAAAACCAGGATTTGTTGTTCTTGCTCCTGCTTGTCTAAACCATAGGCTAAGGATGCAGCCGTTGGTTCGTTGATGATACGCAATACTTCTAAACCGGCAATTGTCCCAGCATCTTTTGTTGCTTGCCTTTGGGCGTCTGTAAAGTAAGCTGGTACAGTAATTACCGCTTGAGCTACTGGTTCCCCTAGAAAATTTTCCGCGTCCTGCTTGAGCTTTTGCAGGGTCATGGCGGATATTTCTTGAGGAGTATAGTTATGATCGCGAATCTTGACATCAACGGTATCATCGCGACCTTTGACACAAGTGTAAGTAACTCGCGATCGCTCCGTAGCCGTATCATCCCAACGACGTCCGATAAAACGCTTGATACTATAGACCGTATTGTCAGCATTGGTCACTGCCTGCCGCTTTGCCAACTGACCTACTAAACGCTCACCTGCCTTCCCAAAGCCTACTATACTCGGAGTAGTTCGGCCCCCTTCGGAGTTAGTAATTACTTGGGGCTTACCCCCCTCTAAAACAGCGACGCAACTATTGGTCGTGCCTAGGTCGATGCCGATGACTTTTCCCATTGCGCTTCGGCGTAAAAATTTGTAAAGTTATGTTTTTTTCAAGTTGAACCGGTTGAGAATTAAATTCACCCTAGTTCAACATTACTCTTGTACTTAATTTTAGAGGCTAAAATCTACAGTTTGCTAATCTAACTGTTAATTTTCTGTAGTTTCTGAGTTACTTTCCTCTGAGGTTACCACGGGCTCCACAGCTGCGGCAACCTTAACCATGGCATGACGAAGCACCCGCTCGTTGAGGAAATATCCTCGTTGCAGCTGTTCAATCACTGTTCCTTCTGGATATTCATCTGTTGATTCTCGCATAACTGCCTCATGAAGATTGGGATCAAATTCTTTACCTTCTGGACGCATCGGAGAAACCCCAATCCGTTTCAGGCAGTCTACCAGTTGCTTATAAATACCCTGATAGCTTTTGTGAATATTCATTTCTCCATCATTTTGAGGCTTGATCTGTGATCTTGCGCGCTCAAAGTTATCCACTACTGGCAATAACTCCATAAGGGTAACTTGTTTGATTTGCCGTTCCAATTCCTCTTTTTCTTTCCCAGTACGCTTGCGGAAATTTTCAAAATCTGCTGCCATCCGCATCGACTGACTTTTCAGAGAGTCGTATTGCTGAGTAAGCTCTTGTAATTGAGCTTTTAGAGCTTCCTTCTCCTGGGTTAAGGCTTCTACTGCCCCATCATCAGATTTTTCCAGAGTTTCTACCACTGGTTCTTCTGGAGGAGCCATATCAATACCATCAACTGGGACTCCCTCACTTCCTGATGCTGTGACTACTTCAGTTTCTTCCTCACCAGTTGCTTCTGAAGAGATTGAAGCTTCACTAGTTTGATCATCCGGGTTAGATTCAGGCTCTAAGTCAGTTTCTGCACTCAAACCTATTTCCTCTCTTGGGGCTTCACCGCCAAGATTCTCTGAACTAACGGCAACCGGCTCATCTGGCTGCTGCGAAATGTTATCTGGCTGCTTTTCTTCGTCGATCATTTTTCATCAAACAAATCTATTGTACCCAGGCAAGATGTTGGCATCATGCTTAGAATGCTATTTAGTGTAAGTTACAGATAGCCTAGTACTGGCATATTTTGTATATCCTTACCTTAAAATAGTAAAGTTGTCGAGGTTATAACCAAAATGTAGCATTATCTCACTAGAATTACACGGCCTTCAACTTTTGCCAAGTCCAAAGGAGGAACTAATTCAACAAATAATAGGTATGATTCTAATATCTTGTATTTGTAACTAAAGTGCCTTGGCATCTAAACTGACTTATCCCAAAAGCATTTAACTCATGGCTACCAGAGACTAAACTCAATCAACACAGCAGCTGTGTGTACTCTGTCAGAGCCATACCAACGTGTCAGTTAAACCATTGGTGACCCTGATGCGGTGTTTTTTAAATTCTATTTCAGCTACGGTTTTTGGGCATGATTTGGTAACTCAAGGAGATCTTATCACCTAACTATGACTAATTCCTCATCACAACGACGCAGTCGCGCTCTGATTGTCAAAAACGATTTTTCCCCCTTTGGCAATAAACTAGTTCAGTCAGGCGTAGTTGACGATGACCAAATGCGGCAAGCATTGGTGGAAACTCGTAAGACAGGAAGACCCCTGACAGAAATTATTGAACAGATTACAGGGCGTCAGTTGTCACCGGAATTACTGCGTCAGTATAAGAAGCAGCAGCTGTTTGAACTAAAAATCCTTTATGGAGTTGATTCTCTCGATCCAGAAATTAGTGATATTGCCAGTACCCAAGTGGGTCAACTCATTGATGAGCTGATTCCTATTGATATCTGTCGTCGCTGCCGCTTGGTTCCTGTATCTAAAACTGACACTGAGCCTAAATCAGTGCTGGTGGCAATGGCTGATCCTGATAATCTGGATGCACAGGATGACCTTAATCGCATTTTGAGACCTCGGGGTATAGGTTTGCGACGGATGGTTATCACCATAGAAGACTATCAACGCCTGATTGACGAGTATCTTGATGAACAGCTAAAACGCCAGAAACAGCAGGAAGCTGCTGCCTCGGTAGATGTTACTGCTGATTTTGAAAATTTAGACAATATCGACTTACAGGAAGCCGAAGATGAAGTCGAAGCGGATCTCGGTGAATCTTTGAAGGGAGCAGAAGGAGCCCCGGTAATTAACCTGGTGAACAAAATCCTGGCCAAGGCTCTACAAGAAGGTGTTTCCGATATCCATGTCGAACCCCAGGAAGAGTATTTACGCATACGCTTCCGCAAAGATGGGGTACTACGTCCAGCCTTTGATAAACCTTTTCCCAAGAAAATCTCTCCAGCGGTTGCTGCTCGCTTCAAAATTATGTCAGAGCTTGACATTGCTGAGCGACGGCTGCCCCAAGATGGTAAGATTCGACGGATGTACCAGGGTCGAAAGGTAGACTTCCGGGTCAGCACTTTACCCAGCCGCTATGGGGAAAAAGTAGTGTTGCGGATCTTGGATAACGAATCTACCCAATTGGGTTTAGATATGTTAATTACCGACCAAGGTACGCTGGAAGTCGTTAGGGACATGGCAAGTCGTCCCTTTGGACTCATCTTGGTAACGGGACCCACGGGTTCAGGAAAATCGACAAGTTTGTACTCGATCTTGGCAGAGAGGAATGACCCTGGGGTAAATATCAGTACAGCGGAAGACCCGATTGAATATTCCTTACCAGGTATTACCCAAGTACAGGTATTACGGGAAAAGGGGATGGATTTTGCCTCAATCCTCCGATCCTTTTTACGTCAAGACCCAGATGTGATTCTGGTAGGTGAGACACGAGACCCTGAGACAGCCAAAACCGCGATTGAAGCAGCCCTCACAGGTCACCTAGTTTTGACCACCTTACACACTAATGATGCCGCTGGGGCAATCCCTCGTTTGGATGAAATGGGGGTTGAACCTTTCATGGTGTCCGGTGCTCTCCTTGGCGTATTGGCACAGCGCTTAATGCGAAAAGTCTGTAGTGAATGTCGCATTGCCTATCAACCCACTGCCAATGAATTGGCGAGATTTGGTTTAGCCGCTTCTAATGAAGGGGAAATAACTTTTTATAAAGCTAACACTCTGACATCTGATGAAATATCTGAAGCTAGAGCACAAGGTACACTCTGCGGTAAGTGTAACGGTAATGGTTACAAAGGACGTGTTGGTGTTTATGAGGTAATGCAGGTTAACGAGCGGCTACAGACCTTAATCAGTGAAAAAGCCAATGCAGACCGGATTAAGGAAGCTGCGGTAGAAGAGGGGATGACTACTTTATTAGCCTACAGTTTAAATCTGGTAAGGCAAG
>JAAHHL010000244.1 GCA_010672185.1 Caldora sp. SIO3E6
GTTGTGCGAGCGATTGTACTCAATGTTCTTCGTCGAAATGGCTATGATTCCATCACAACTGCCCAAAGATTTCTATCTAACGATATTGACAAACTCCTCATCCTTTTGGAATGAAACAGCCCTGCTTTTTAAGGGGGATTTAGGGGGATCAACAATGTACCCCATAGCAAAGCAAACTGCTGTATTCCCAATTCCCTATTCCCTATTCCCAATTCCCAATTCCCAATTCCCTATTCCCTATTCATCAATCACGGCACTACGGTCAAGTAATAAGAGCGATCGCAACTGGTTAGTATCCATTTCTGTAAGCCACTGTTCTCCTGCATCAACTGTTTGCTCAGCTAATTGTTTCTTGCTTTCGATAATGTCGTTGATGCGTTCTTCTAAAGTGCCAGTACAAACAAACTTATGCACTTGCACATTGCGGGTTTGACCAATGCGAAAAGCGCGGTCCGTTGCTTGGTTTTCTACTGCTGGGTTCCACCAACGATCAACGTGGAACACATGATTGGCTCTAGTGAGATTCAATCCCGTACCTCCAGCCTTGAGGGAAAGAATAAAAATACGAGGGCCTTCAGGGTCATGCTGAAAACGGTCAACCATTTCCTCCCGCTGCTTTTTACGAGTTGCTCCGTACAAAAACAACACTTCCCCACTAAACTGTTTTTCTAAATAGGGTTTAATCAGCTTACCCCACTCAGCAAACTGGGTGAAAATTAAGGCACGGTCATCTTCGGCAATTACTTCTTCCAGCATTTCCTGTAAACGCATTAATTTACCTGATCTACCTGCCAATCCTAAACTTTTCTGCTTTAAATAATGGGCAGGGTGATTGCAAATTTGCTTGAGTTGCATTAACAGAGTTAAAATCTTGCCATGACGCTGGATGCCTTCCGCTTCTTCAATATCTCCCAAAGACTCATCAACTAACTTTTGATAAATTGTTGCCTGTTCAGCAGAAAGACCACAGAAGACCGTCATTTCTTGCTTGTCGGGTAAATCTTGAATAATAGATTTATCGCTTTTGAGGCGGCGCAGGATAAAAGGTTGCACGAGCGATCGCAAAGTGCGCAAAGAATCCGTATCTCCAAACTTTTCAATCGGTAGGGCAAAGCGGCGCTGGAAAAATTGCCGCTCACCAAGATATCCTGGGTTGAGAAAATCTAAAATTGACCACAACTCTGCTAAGCGATTTTCTACTGGTGTTCCTGTCAGAGCAACGCGAAACTCTGCTGAAAGTTGCCTTATTGCTTGGGATTGCTTGGCACTGGGATTCTTGATATTCTGTGCTTCATCCAGGGCTACACCCTGCCATTCAACACCTTGAAGGGTGGTAAGGTCTCGATAGATCAAAGGATAACTAGTAATTACCACCTGCTTGTCTTGAACTGCCTTAGCAAATGCTTTCCTTTTGGAGCGTTTATCCCCGTGGTGAACTATAGTTTTAAGGGAAGGACCAAATTTCTTAATTTCTCGTTCCCAGTTCCCTAGCACCGAGGTAGGACAAACAACGAGGGTTGGTTTATCTAACAGTTCCTGTTCTTGGAGATGCAGCAACAAAGCAATAAACTGGGGGGTTTTACCTAATCCCATATCGTCTGCCAAACAAGCACCCAGTCCCCAACGTTCCAGAAAAGCCAGCCAACTGACGCCTCTTAATTGGTAAGGTCTTAGTTGTCCTCTAAAGCTTGCTGGTGTCTCAATCAATTCTATGGATTTGTTGCCTGTCAGATTAGTAATCAACTGTTGCAGAGCACCGGATGCCTCGAAATTAACCACTGGCAGTTTACCCATAGTGGTAGTATCGCCAGTACTCAGCCGCAGAGCATCTTCTACCGAAAGATTCATCTGGTTTTGGGTGGAGGCTAAGATGGTTTGAGCTGCTTTTACATCTGGCAAGTTTAGTGCCATCCACTCCCCATCTACTTCCACTATCGGTGACTGTAGGGCCATCAGATGGTCAAACTCTTGTTTCGAGATGGTTTTGTCTCCAATCGCCAGTTCCCACTTAAACTTGAGAAGACTGTTTAACCCCAAGCGCTCCTGTTTTCTCGACTTGGGTATTTCCGCACTGATGCTAATACCCAAACGCTTGGCTCCTGCTCCTGGTGCTAATCCTGGGGGTAGAACAATTCCCAAGCCATTGTTTTGCAAACGCCAAGCACTCCCCCGGATAAACTCATACACATCTACTGGGGTGAGCTCACAACAGGAGGGACATTTTTGGTGCAAGCTGGTTTCGATGGGGGGATAGAGTCTTACTGCCAACCCTAAACCTTTGAGTAATGTCTCCTGGGGTTGCTCAATTGTTCGTCCTTGATACTCCAATACCCCAATCGATTGCTGCCAAATGGTCTGAGCATCAACCAAAAAATCTGGCTTGTTCACTGCCTGCAAACAATATACCAATTGCCAGTTCCCTTCCCCTGGGTTAGCTTCTTCCGGGTGAACTAAATTTGGCGTCGGTTTTTCATTCTCCGCGTCCCCGCGTCCCCGCGTCTCCGCGTCTTCTCTAGCTGGCGGTTGTAGTACCAAGCAGGTGCGAAAGAGGTTTTGTCCTAAAGTTTGGGTGTTTGGTGTGACTAAATTTTGTTGTACTGGAGTTGTCCAACTTTGTAGTGCAGTTTCTAAACGTGCCACATCTGAAGCTTCTCCCTCTATCGGCTCAGCAGTTTTAGAGAGTGCTTTCAACCACTCTTGTACTGGAGAAACCGTTACTGGCGGGGAAGCTTCCCCTAACCAACTGCGCACCTGGCTATCGATGGTACTACTTAAAAAACTCAGAAGTAATTCCTGAGGCGAGATTAGGGGGGTGAGAGAAATTTTGGGTAGAATTTCCATTCTCCGCGTCTCCGCGTCTCCGCGTCTCCGCGTCTGCTGACTCATTTCCCCATCCTCCTTTCTCAGATAAGCAAGGCAAGCTGAGGGCATAAGCTGGGAAAATTTCCCTAAACGTTCTTGATCTAGAGAACTGTCGAGGAGGGGTTGCCAACTAGCAAAGACATCCCCATTGGGTTGCTGATAGATCCCTGCTAAAAACTTATGCCGACTTAGCAAATCCAAACTCCACCGGGTTATCTGGCTCCAATAACGCAAATCCCCTCCAACATAAGCATCTGAGGTTTGGAATGCACCAAGGGGCAATAGTTGGAGGAACTTGACTGCGGTTAGAGGCTCAAGGCAGAACCCCTCCACTGTCCACTCTTGAAGTTCTAAAGACTGCTCTTCTTCAGTTTCTGTAGGCATTTTTGCCGACATCAGTGGATATGCTGATTCCTTTTTGCGTGGGGGTTGAGTCGGTAGAGCAATGACCTGAGTTTGCCATAGCGGCTGAAGCTCACTAGTTACCCGAGGGGAAGTTTTTTTCCCTGAATTTCTACCAACCTCGACAAAGTAGTTCGATTTGGGGGAGGTAGGGGAAAGACTCTGAGAATCCAAAAAAGACGTTAATTGCTCCTGAGTCATTGCCCAGGGATGAAGAGTAGCACAATTAGTAGTCGTTGCCTCGACAGACCCCCTGGTACGCCAAGTTTCTCCCCAGATAAATAGATTACCACCCCGTTGGTGAGGTATCCAGCTGCCATGTAAAATTGCCATGCTTACAAAGTTTTGAATGTTGTTACACCAACAAAAAATCTCCTAGGTGATTTTTTTAATTGATGAGCTATAACTAATCAGTATTTTGTCATTGGTCATTAGTTATTGGTCATTGGTCATTAGTTATTGGTCATTGGTTATTTACCCCAAAACAGTAACAGAGCATAAATGCTACGATTGCCACAGAGAGAAAAACAGGATGAAGAAGGAAAAAGGTACCTAATGGTAGAGTTAGACAAGTCGATATCTTTCGATGGTAGGGATATTAAATTAAAAGTGGGTCTATTTGCCCCACAATCCGGTGGATCTGTGTTGATTGAGTCTGGTGACACTGCCGTTTTGGTAACGGCAACCAGAGCTGCTGGCAGGGAAGGCATAGATTTTCTGCCCTTGTTGGTTGACTACGAAGAAAGACTATACGCAGCAGGTCGGATTCCAGGTGGTTTCCTGCGGCGGGAAGGGCGTCCACCAGAGAAGGTGACCCTTACCAGTCGTTTAATTGATCGTCCTCTACGTCCTTTATTTCCCAATTGGCTTCGAGATGATATTCAGATCGTAGCAACTACTCTGTCAATGGATGAACAAGTGCCACCGGATGTTTTGGCGGTAACTGGAGCTTCCATTGCTGTTGTACAAGCCCAGATTCCATTCTATGGCCCAATGGCAGCAGTCCGTGTCGGTTTGGTGGGAGATGATTTTATTATTAACCCAACCTACAGGGAAATTGAATCAGGAGACCTGGATTTGGTAATAGCAGGTTCTCCAGAGGGAGTGATTATGGTGGAAGCTGGCGCTAATCAACTGCCAGAGCAAGATATTATTGAAGCAATTGACTTCGGCTACGAAGCTGTGCAGGACTTGATTCAGGCTCAGCAAGAGTTGATGAAGGATTTAGGGATGGAGTTGACGGTGGGAGATCCACCAGAGGTAAACTCAGAGCTTTTAGAGTTTGTGAGCGATCGCACTACTGAGCAGATCAAAAAAGTCCTCTCCCAATTTGACTTTGACAAAAGTGCTCGGGATGCTGCCTTAGATGAGATTAAAAAAAATTCCGTCATTGCACCTCTCGAAGAGCTACCAGAAGAAGACCCAATCCGCACCGCAGCTACAGAAAATAGTCAAGTAATTGATAGTGTCTTCAAAAAACTGACCAAAAAACTCATGCGCTCCCAGATTCTGGAGGATGGAGTCCGGGTTGATGGACGGAAATTAGACGAAGTGCGACCGGTTTCTTGTCTGGTAAGTGTCTTACCCCAACGAGTTCATGGCAGTGCTCTGTTTAACCGGGGACTAACCCAAGTGCTTTCTACGACAACCTTAGGGACACCAGGGGATGCTCAAACCCTTGATGACCTTAATCCAGAAGGAGAGAAGCGTTATCTACACCACTACAATTTCCCCCCCTTCTCCGTCGGTGAAACCAAACCATTGCGATCGCCTGGACGCCGTGAAATCGGTCACGGAGCCTTGGCAGAACGGGCGATTGTACCAGTATTACCCCCCCAAGAAGACTTCCCCTACGTTATCCGCGTGGTTTCCGAAGTGCTTTCCTCCAATGGGTCCACTTCAATGGGTTCAGTTTGCGGTTCTACCTTAGCCTTGATGGATGCAGGTGTTCCCATTACCAAACCGGTTAGTGGTGCAGCGATGGGTCTGATTAAGGAAGGAGATGAAGTCCGCATTCTCACCGATATTCAAGGGATTGAGGACTTTTTGGGAGACATGGACTTCAAAGTAGCTGGTACTGACACCGGCATCACTGCTTTGCAAATGGACATGAAAATCTCTGGTCTATCTCTAGATATTGTTTCCGAGGCGATTAGCCAAGCCAAACCAGCCAGGTTACATATCCTCGAAAAAATGCTAGCGGTGATTGACAAACCCCATACAGACCTCTCACCCTTTGCACCCTGCCTGCTAACCATGAAGATTGATCCAGAAATGATTGGTCTAGTAATTGGACCAGGAGGCAAAACCATTAAAGGAATCACCGAGCAAACTGGTGCTAAGGTAGATATCGAAGACGATGGTACAGTTACCGTTTCTGCCGTTGAACAGGAAAGAGCGCAAAAAGCGATCAAATATATTCAAGGCATGACTCGTAAGCTGGATGAAGGAGAAGTTTATGCTGGTCGTGTTACCCGAATTATTCCTATTGGCGCTTTTGTCGAATTAGTTCCTGGTAAAGAAGGGATGATCCATATTTCTCAGCTGGCAGACTATCGAGTAGGTAAAGTTGAGGATGAGGTTGCTGTAGGAGATGAAGTGATTGTCAAAGTCCGGGAAATTGACAACAAGGGTCGCATTAATCTGACCCGTTTAGGTATTCATCCAGATGAAGCAGCAGCAGCGCGAGCAGCTAACTAGGGTTTGCGGAATAAGTCAATTGGCTCGCTTTTTTTGGTAATAAGCTATCAGCTGTCAGCTATCAGCTATCAGCTTTCAGCTTTTAGCCAAAGGTTTTGAGCTGATTTCGGGACGGTAATTTTGCTCCCGTCCCCGGTTATTTAAAATTTATATAATATATGTTATTGAACAGTCGTAGGGTGTGTTAGCGCAGCGTAACGCACCGCAGTAGCACAACTAATTGTCTTAGTAGATTACAAGTATCAAAAAATTTTTATCCGCCACGTACTAACTCATACCAAATCCGGTATCGATATACCCGCTATGCCCACATTGTAGAGACGTTTCATGAAACGTCTCAGAGCAAGATTTCACGGTTTGCTCAAAACGGCTCTATTGTAACCGGATTTGGTATCATGCAGAATATGACAAACAAAATTGGAAAAATGATGAGTGGTTCACGTAGCTCTAGTGCATATATTGAATTACTCAAAACCTTTCCTCCTCGCCCAATTAGTTCTGAAGAGGAATTACTAGCTACTCAAAAGGTGATCGACTTACTGATTGATCGTGGTACGTTAACATCAGATGAACAAGATTATCTGAATGTTTTAGGTTCTTTAGTCTATGAATACGAACAGAAGCAGGAGCCTATACCCGATATTCATGGTGTAGAACTACTCAAAGCTTTACTAGATGAATTTGGCTTGCAGCAACAAGACTTGGTTTCGATTTTTAAGACCGAATCTGTTGTATCCTCTGTGTTGAATGGTCAACATCAGCTTACTGCCAGCCACATTCACAAGTTGGCTGAGTTTTTTCAAATCTCTCCTGCGGCTTTTTTTGAGTCAGTTTAGGATAACAGTTAGTTGTAGTGAAAACGAGTTCATTATACCATTGAGCGACTCGAAAGCTATATATTGTTTAACAGTATTTTGTAATCAATAAAGATGTTTTCTTACAAAATCACATCTCCAACCAATGCCAGAGACGAACTTTTCAAGTTGTTAGAGCTGGTAGTAGAAAATCATCAAGTTTATATTATCAACCGTCATGATGGTGAAAATGTAGCCTTGATTGCTGAGTCCGATTTGGTAAATTTGGTTGAAACAGTGTATCTTTTGCGCTCTCCTGCGAATGCGCATCGGTTATTTGAGGCAATCGAAGAGTCCAAATCAGGAAAGATTATACCTCAGTCCATTGCAGAACTTAAGCAGGAGTTAGGAATTGAACAAGAAACTGCTCAGGGTTATGGCAGTTGGGCTGGTCAAATTATTGTATCAGATGATTTTGATGAACCCTTAGAAGATTTGGCTGAATATATGTAAGATGAAATATAGCAATTATCAATTAATTTGAATTAAATTGTACCTATTGTAGCAAGTCGTAAGTTGTAGTGGACCGACACAGCTAAAATGGTAGTTTAGATTTTCGTAGCACAAACGTCTCGCTCGCTAAGAGGTATATAAAAAGCGAGCAAGATGCTCGCACTACATTTTCTCATTCTAAATTCTAAATTCTAAATTCCCCACCCGTTTCTAAGCCACCATTTTAGCTGTGTCGCGCCACTACTAAATCCGCACTACTAAACGAATTTTCTCGACAGGCAATTGAGGAGATTGCTTGGTTAGAGCTCGTATAAAGTAGGAGAAGCGCTCCCGCAGACTCATTGGTTTACGGAGTAGCCTTTCGGGAACTCGCCAATTGAGAAGAGATTGCCGAATTACTGCGATCGCTTTTTCATCTTTTACAGATGAGGCTTGCTTATCCATAGCCAACTCTTTCACAAAACCCTCGGTAAGGTAAAATTCAAAGACGAGCTCGCCGCTGACATTCGGGGGTAAGTTAATATACTGTAGGCGTTCAGACAGAAGCATAAGTGCATATTGATTGAGTCCTGTTACACTAACGATTTGTAGGCGATTTTTGGGCTTTCTGTAGGCAGGCTCTTGTGGTGAAGAAGACATTGCTCGGGGCGCAGAAGTAGGTGCATAAGACATTGCTGGGGACTCAGCCGCAGGTTCATAAGATAGATCCGAATCATTATCTTCATCCTCCCAGACTACTGGACCAGGACTCATTAGAGTGATATCAAACTCATCAATAGGTCCAGTAGGCGCAGGGTAATGAACAACTTCCCTCCTCTTTTTAACTGGTGCATAACTTTGAGCCACATCTCCAAAAATGCCTGCATAGCTAACAGCTTCTGGCATTTCTACGGGAATTTGCACCGCAACTGAACCCTCCTGGGGATTGACTCGTACTTCATCACTGACGGCAACAAAAGCAGTATACTGAGATAACAGTTGATAAGTAAGAGCAGTATCCGTCACTTCATCCACCCCTGCTTTGGTCTCACCCTTGAGCATGAGGTTCATCAAGTCCTTAATTCGAGCACGACCCCACAGTTGAGCGATCGCTCGATTTCCCA
>JAAHHL010000245.1 GCA_010672185.1 Caldora sp. SIO3E6
GGTATCAGAATGACGACCGCGTGATGATGATCAGTGGCGACAATTTCCAACCTTATCGACGGTCCGAAAACAGTTATTACTTTTCCATCTGGCCACATATCTGGGGTTGGGCCAGTTGGCGACGAGCCTGGCAGAATTTTGATTTGCTACAAACTCCGTGGTGGCTGTCATGGAGGGTGGCAAGCCAGTGGTAATTGCCAATGCAGAAGGAATGCGGACTACACCTTCAGTGGTTGGCTTCAGTAAGGATGGGGAACAAGTTGTCGGGCAAATGGCACGCCGCCAAGCAGTACTCAATCCCCAAAATACTTTCTCTGGGGTTAAACGATTCCTCGGGCGAAAATACGCAGAAGTGAACCCAGAGTCTAAACGTATACCCTATACAATTCGCCGTGATGAAGAGGGGAACCTGAGAATTAGGTGCCCCCGTTTAAGGAAGGAATTTGCCCCAGAAGAGGTTTCAGCAATGATCTTGCGAAAGTTGGCTCAAGAAGCCAGTCGCTACCTAGGAGAAGAAGTAACGGGAGCAGTGATTACAGTTCCTGCCTACTTCAATGATTCTCAACGGCAGGCAACCCGCGATGCAGGGCGCATTGCTGGCTTAGAAGTATTGCGGATTCTTAATGAGCCGACAGCGGCATCTTTAGCTTATGGGTTAGAGCAACAACGTAGCCAGACGATTTTGGTATTTGACCTAGGTGGAGGGACATTTGATGTCTCTATTCTAGAAGTTGGGGATGGAGTATTTGAAGTTAGAGCCACTAGTGGTGATACTCAACTAGGAGGAAATGATTTCGATCAGAAAATTGTTAATTGGTTGGCAGAGCAATTCTTGGAAACAGAAGGGGTTGATCTCAGACGCGATCGCCAAGCTCTACAACGTTTGACAGAAGCAGCTGAAAAAGCCAAAATTGAGCTTTCCGGGGTCAGTGTCACAGACATCAATTTGCCCTTCATCACCGCGACAGAAGATGGCCCAAAGCACCTGGAAACTCGGCTGACTCGCCCCCAATTTGAGGGTTTATGTGGCGATCTGATTAACCGTTTGCGCCGCCCCCTCAAGCGAGCTGTAACAGACGCGGGTATCAGCCCAGTACAAATCGATGAAGTGGTTTTAGTCGGTGGATCTACCCGCATTCCTATAGTACAACAGTTAGTACGAAGCTTGATTGATCGAGAGCCTAATCAGAATGTTAATCCTGATGAAGTAGTAGCAGTGGGAGCAGCGATTCAAGCAGGAATTCTGAATAGTGAAGTTAAAGATATCCTGTTATTGGATGTGACACCTTTGTCTTTTGGGTTAGAAACCATTGGTGGTGTCATGAAAAAACTGATTCCCCGCAATACCACCATTCCAGTAAGGCGTTCTGATATTTTCTCCACTTCCCAAAATAATCAAACTCTAGTAGAAGTTCATATTCTACAGGGCGAAAGAGAAATGGCAGCAGATAATAAGTCCTTAGGTCGGTTTAAACTCACCGGTATTCCCCCAGCACCCAGGGGAGTGCCCCAAGTGCAGGTGTCTTTCGATATAGATGCCAATGGTATTTTGCAAGTAATGGCTTTGGATAAAACGACCGGTCGAGAGCAGTGTGTCACCATTCAAGGAGCCTCTAATCTGAGTGAGTCTCAAGTTAATCAAATGCTCCGGGAGGCAGAGCAATTTTCCCAGTTTGATCGGGAACGCCGAGAAAGAGTAGAGAAACGCAACCGTTCAGAAACTCTGGCTAATGAAGCACAAAGACAACTCAGAGAAGTAGCACTAGATTTTGGTACCCAGTTTGCTAATATGCACCGACGGCGGATTGAAGCCTTGGCGGAAGAACTGCGGGATGCGATCGCTCGTGATGATGATCGGGCAATCGATCAGGCAGAATCTGACCTACAAGATGCTCTCTATGAGCTGAAGCGAGAGGTACGTTTACAATACTCAGAAGAAGAGGATGATGATTTCTTTACCTCGATTCGTCGCACTTTTACAGGAGAGAGTGAGCGAGATTTGTACCGTGAACGGGAAAGTCGCCGTAATGCCTATAGTGTGGGTTCTGGTGGTCGATATGGTAGTCGGGAACAATGGCGCAATGCTCCCTTAGAAAATGATTGGGATGAAGATGACGATGACTGGTTCTAAATTTGTTGTTTGTTGTTTGTTATTTGTTGTTTGTTGTTTGTCCTTTGTTGTTTGTAGCAATGACCAATGACCAATGACCAATGACTAATGACCAATGACCAATGATTAATGACCAATAACTAATTCTTATGCAAAATTTTCGGGACTACTATGAAATTTTAGGCGTATCTCCAGAGGCTTCTAACGAGGAGATTAAGAAGGTATTTCGACGTCTGGCTCGACGGTATCATCCTGATCTAAATCCGGGAGATAAAGCAGCAGAAGAGAAGTTTAAAGATATTGGTGAAGCCTATGAAATACTTTCCGATCCCAATAAGCGATCGCAATATGACGAATATAGCCGGTTCTGGGAGAAAAAAAAGTTCAACAAAAGGCAACCAAAATCCTCTAGTGTTAGAACTTCAGTTAATCGTAATGGCACTAGTCGTAGCTCCACTCAAGAAGTGGATTTCAGTCAATTTGGGGACTTTAATAGCTTTGTTGATCAACTTTTAAATCGAGGTACCGTAGGAAGAACTACATCTACAACTTCTGGACGTTCTGGTGTTCGGGTCAACTCATCTACGACCGTTCGACCAGGAACCACAAGAACAGCATACACTGTTAATACTCGTGATAGCGCAGGGTCGAGAAACCAAGCTCTTCGCCGCAAAGATATTGAAGCCAGACTAACTTTGCCCTTGGAAAAAGCCTATGGAGGAGGAAGAGAGCGGATTCGCCTAGAAGATGGTCGTTCCTTGGAAGTTGAATTACCTGCTGGCATGGTAACAGGTCAGCGGATAAGGCTCAAAGGTCAGGGAATTGCTGGTGGTAACCTTTTCTTAAAAATTACAGTAGCTCCCCATCCCTTCTTTCAAATAGAAGGATCAGATATTGTTTGTCAATTACCAGTAACCCCTGCCGAAGCAGTTTTGGGAGGACAGATAGAAGTACCAACTCTAGATGGTAGGGTGAAAATGACTGTTCCTAGTGGCCTAAAGTCCGGTCAAAGATTGCGCCTTGCAGGGAAAGGCTATCCTGATAATGGAATTAGAGGGGATCAGTTAGTGGAAATTCAAATTGTTGTTTCCCAAAATCCTTCTCCGGAAGTACGAGAACTCTACGAAAAGCTGCGGGAAATCGATAATTTCAATCCCCGCCAAGACTTACCAGTTTAACCTCAAAGGAGACATATTAAACCAAATTAATCAATTCTCAATTCCCAATTCCCAATTCCCAATTCCCGTTTCTGTTACCATTGGCTATAAGCTGTTATGCATTAAATGGTGAATTAGTATGGTACAATTTCAACCACTTTTGCGTCTACCTACCAGTGAGGAGCTACCCTGCTCCGATGAAACCCCTGTGGATAATGAACTACAAAACCTAATTCCTAATTTACTCTTAAATATCTTGGACTTGATCTGGCCAGAAAGGCAAGATTGGTTTTTTGCTGTGGATATGGGTGTCTACTACCTCTATGAAAATAAACGTCAACCGGTGGTGACTCCCGACGGTTTCCTGAGCATTGGTGTGCCAAGGAGCACCTCGGAAAGAGGAAGACTCAGTTATGTCTTGTGGGAAGAAAACAATATTCCTCCTGTGTTGGCTATCGAAATAGTCTCCAAACACTACAACGATGAGTACTCAGACAAAAAGGAAAAATATGCTAAATTGGGAGTAAAATACTATCTAATTTACAATCCCAATTACTGGAAAAGAGATAAGCACCAACCCTTTGAGTTATATCGTTTAGAACAGGGAGAATATATTTTACAGTCAACAGAACCCTACTGGATACCAGAAATAGACTTGGGTATTGGTAGAGGTACAGTAAATTATGTGAAATTGAAACGAGAATGGCTGCTGTGGTATGACAAGGAGGGTAATGCTTACCCCATTCCTAAAGAAGTAGTAGAACAACAGTGTCAACGAGCCGAGCAAGAGCATCAACGAGCTGAGCAAGAGCATCAACGAGCCGAGCAACAACAGCAACGAGCTGAGCAAGAGCATCAACGAGCCGAGCAACAACAGCAACGAGCTGAGCAAGAGCATCAACGAGCTGAAAGAGCTGAAAAAGCCGCAAGAGCTCTCCAAGAGAAACAGCAACAAACTGTAACTCAACTATTTTCCTTAGGTCTAACCATAGAGCAAATTGCCACAGCTTGTAATATTACCTCAACTCAAGTTAGGGAGATTCTTGGGCAACCTTGAATCCCAATCACCAAACCTGGGGGTGAGCTTAGTTGCTATCTTGTCTATCCTAGAAATTAAGATCTTGGCCTGACTTGATGGAGCAAGCAAATATGGTACATTCTCAACTACCTTTGCGTCTACCTACCAGTGAGGAGCTACCCTGCTCCGATGATACTCCTGTAGATAATGAACTACAAAACCACATTCCTAATTTACTCTTAAATACCTTGGACTTGATCTGGCGAGAGCGCCGGGATTGGTTTTTTGGGGTGGATATGGCTATCTACTACCTTTATCAAGAAGAACTTCAACCGGCACTGATTCCCGAAGGTTTCTTGAGTATTGGTGTACCGAGGAGCACCTCGGAAAGAGGAAGACTCAGTTATGTCTTGTGGGAAGAAAACGAGATTCCACCTGTCTTGGCGATTGAAATAGTCTCGCAAAACTACAACGATGAATACAAAGAGAAAAAAGAAAAGTATGCTCAGTTGGGAGTAAAGTACTATCTGATTTACAACCCCGACTACTGGCAAAGAGACCAACACCAACCCTTTGAGTTATATCACTTGGAACAAGGAGAATACATCTTACAGACAGCAGAGCCCTATTGGATGCCAGAAATAGGTTTAGGTATTGGCAGGGGTAGAGGAACTTATATCGGATGGAAACGAGAATGGCTGCTGTGGTACGATAGGGAGGGTAATGCTTACCCCACCATCGAAGAAAGAGCTGAGCAATACCGGCAAAAAACTGAGCAGTACCAGCAACAAAGAGCTGAAACAGCCGAAAAAGCTCTCCAACAGCAACAGGAAAAAATTGTGACTAAACTATTTTCCTTAGGCTTAGGTTTAAGCATAGAGCAAATTGCGACAGCTTGTAATCTTTCCCCAACTGAAGTAAGAGTTATTCTTGGGCAACTTTAATCCTATGCGATAGAGAAGCCGCGATCGCTCTTCCTCAACCGTTAACCTACCTATTCTTTTGATGAAATCTATCTACTACCTTTTCCCCCCTCTATAGCCCGTCTGAAAAACCTCATTGCCTCTACAGTAGAAGTCATTAATACGCACCGGGTTAATAATTCGATATCCAGGGAAGGTAATACCTCAGAGGCATAAATCCGTTTGTAACCATCGGCTCTAAGATGATGTAAAGTAAATAAACCATCTTCCCAGAACCAAACTTCAGGCACACCCAATTCCTGATAGCGATCCAGTTTGGAGAGATTACCACTAGTAAAGACTACTTCTATAGATAGGTCTGGAGTTTTCTTTGGCGAACCGATACAGTAAGACTCGTCAGCTTGTGCCGAGGCTACCCCTTCTTTCTCTTGGGTAAAGCTTCCCGTAGGGGTAAACTCAATTCCCTTTACCTCAAAGTAGATAGCTAGCAAAATCCCAATAAAGCGGCTGAAAGTTTCGTGGTCTTGAGAAATTGCCACAATTTCTACTTCTCCTTTGTGGTAGAACAGTCGTATACCTGGTGAATCGGCAAAACCCTGTTCTAGTAGCTTAAATTGTTGCCAACTCATCCCTGAGTGAGTAAGGCGTTGGTCTTTTGGTTTTGAGAGTGTCTGTGTCATATCCTTTCTTCCTTTCTGCCCTTGACTTCCTTTATCCCCAATGTCCACCAAGAATTGCTCGATAGTTTATATGTCTGAGGAAATGGCTGAAACCGTATCTTCTTATAAACAATCTAAATTGCCTCCAGCCTGACTCAGTAAGCCTTTGATAGCTTTTTTAGTTCTAATTACTTGGCAGATAAGATCGCTTACAAGTAGGAGATTGGATTGGTTATAATCATAACTTAAAGTGTTCTCCTGACTCCTCAACTCTTATTTCTTACCCAAATGCTTTTGCAGCGCTCATGACACGTTTTTTTCCCACTGTTCCCATTGGAGTTAAGATTTTCGGTATAGCAACTAGTATGCTTACCTTTCTCATGGGAGTCGCTTATGTTAACAATGATCGCATTGCTCAGGTTAATGATGAATTGACTGATATTGCTGAGTATATCACCCCTGTTACAGAACAGGTAGCAAGGGTAAATGTTCATGTCCTAGAGCAACAACTACACTTTGAGCGGGTGCTGCGCTTTTATGAGACGGAACCAGTTGACCTCGAACAAGTGGAGCAGGAACTGGTAAACTTTGAGCAACGAAGTCGGTTAGTTGACCAAGAAATTGAGCAAGCGATCGCTCTATCCCAAGAAGCGGTTGAAGCGGCAAGAACAACTCGAAATTTGATTGAGTTTGCTCGTTTGGAACCATTACTGGAGATATTGGAAAAGGAGCACCAAAAACTTCATGACCGCAGCATTGTCATTGTTAAACTTTTACAAGCTGGCAAACGGGAAGAGGCTCAATTATTAGAAGAACAACTCGAGCAATACGAACAAGATTTTGAACAGTACTCTCAAGATATTCTGTTTGAGTTGGGAGGGTTTACTCAAAGTTCTACCATCATAGCAGAAGAACAAGAGCAGGAAGCAATTAAAGTAAGTTGGTTATTAGCACAGATTGCTACGGGAATTGGCATACCTTTTGCCTTCCTCATAACTCTCGGTTTAATCACTCCAGTAAGAAAACTGATCCGAGGAACTCAGGAAGTTGAACAGGGAAATTTAGAGGTGCAAGTCGCTGTTAACTCCAAAGATGAGATTGGTATCCTGGCAGACTCATTCAATACCATGTTGGACGAAGTGCGACAAAAGGAACATATCAAAGCTACTTTTGGACAGTATGTTGACCCCCGCATTGTAGAAACCTTAATTGAGCAACAAGGTAACGCTGATACTAGTCACAAGCAAGTAATGACAGTATTTTTCTCTGACATTGCTGGGTTTAGTAGCATCAGTGAAATGCTTACGCCAGTAGGATTGGTGAATTTGATTAATCAGTACCTAACCCTGGCTTCGGAGCCAATTACTCAACACAACGGCGTGATTGATCAATTTATTGGGGATGCGGTGACGGCTTTTTGGGGGCCTCCATTTGTTGGGGAAACGGATCATGCTAAACTCGCCTGCTTTGCTGCTTTAGAGCAATTTGCTCAACTAGCCAAACTGCAGCGGATGATGCCGGATATTATGGGATTCCGTAAAGGTTTACCGGAAATCAAAGTGCGGATTGGTTTAGCAACAGGGGAACTGGTTGCTGGCAATATTGGTTCTGAGGAGTCCAAATCCTACACTGTTATGGGTAAGGCAGTGCAAATCGCTGAAGAATTGGAAAGTGCTAACAAAAAATACGGCACTAAGATTCTCCTGACGGAAGAAACTAAAGTGCTGGCGGCTGATGCCATTGAAACTCGTGAAATCGACTTGCTGAGTTTAAGTGAGCAGGATAAACCAGTGCGAGTGTATGAATTGCTCAGTTATCGAGGGGAACTTAACCCTACTTTGGCACAATTACGCGATCGCTTTGAAGCAGGATTGAGGGAATATCATCAGCAAAACTGGGAACAGGCACAATCTCATTTTACAGCTTGCTTGAGTCTGAAGGCTGATGATGAGCCTAGTAAAGTCTATCTCAAGCGGATTTCTCAAGAAACAAGGTAAAAATAACTCTAATTGCTTCAGTAGAGAAAGAATAAAAATATGAGAAGCGTTTGTCAGATATTATTTGGAGAATTGAGTAACGTCGCTAGTCTTGAAATAGAAGCGAAGAGACAAAGTAACTGCAGGAACTAATGTTGCAAGGTATGAACTGATTAACAGACCTGAACTTTGTAAATGACCATAAAAGATTAAAAAATAGGCGCTACTTAGGCCAACACCCCAATAGCTTACTATGTTGATAATCATTGGTACAAATGAATCCTTAATTCCCAGTAGTGCGGCATTTGCTGTTGTGTCAAGCTCATTCAATAGTTGCATAGCCGCTAAAATAATTAGAAATTTAGAGGCAAGTTGAAAAACCTTAAGGTCAGCTTCAGTTTTTGGAGTAATAAAAATAGAAACAATTGCCTCACGATTCATCGCAATAGCTACCATGCAAAATGCAACAATTAACATGCTAGTAGAAATACCAACTAAACCAGAGCGCCTGACACCTTTTCTATCTA
>JAAHHL010000246.1 GCA_010672185.1 Caldora sp. SIO3E6
TCAACTGTCTACTACAGATCAAGTACCAGAATTGGCAGTTAAACCCAACAGTAGTAATCATGAGCAACCCACTTATTTTCTTGAGCCGCAGACACCTCCTGCTGAAGCCGTAATTACTCAAGTTGAAGGTAAGCAGGTAGAGTTATGGCTTGGTGGTCTTCAACCAAAGATTCTATCAGCCTTTGCTAAAGGTTCTGTACTAGCGATTATCGATCAAGCTAATCAGGAGCAGGGGTTGGTACAGTTGGAATCTCGTCAAGGCTTGGTGGGAAAAGGTAAAGTGTTGGCAGCATCTCCTCATATTCTCCGACCAGGAGCTTTACTGCAAGAGCGAGTGCGGGGCATTCCTAAAAATTTGACTTTACGTATTGCTATTGATCCATCCCTAGAGAAAGACCAAACAAAGGCAAAACAAGCTTTACAAGGAATTAAAGGCATCGAAGTATTACCGCTACAACTAGGGGAAGTTGACTATATCCTCAGTCGTATGACTACCCCACATCAGCAAGAATTAGCCTCATCACCAGAAGCAACTCTCCCGCCTGTGGGTAGTATTGGTTTATTTTCCCCAAGCCAGAAGCTGGTTCCTGACTCCTTTGGTGCCCCGGAGGAAACAATACAACAGGCAGTCACTCGCCTCCGAGCCAAACTCAAGTCTTTATTAGCAGTGCGCTTGGTAAAATTAGCACTCAATAGTAATTCATCGCGGTTGCAGGTAGCAGCAACCTTGACTTTACAGGGTAATGAGCAAGCAGTAATTAGTGAAGCTGTTACAGTTCGGGGTATGAACAGGAGTTTAACCCCAAACCAAGCTACCAGTGCTGGGCTCAATAGCACTATTCCTAGGATTAAACCAGGACAACCTGTTCTCTGTTCATTCTACAAAATAAATCCGGACTAATAAAAGGAGGGGAACTGATATCCCCTCCTTCGGTCAGCTATTCTAAGGGTGTATTTTCCAAGAACGTCTTTGCCGCACCCCCAATAAATATGGAGAGGTTTATTATGCCTTTAAGTGTCAAATGCCCGTTAGCCAAGTGCCTGCCAAGCACAAGCGCCATGTAATCTGTATCTTCTTTTAGGTTTGGCAGACGAAACAAATGAAAGTCAACCAGACCTTCCTTAATTTCTCCATAGAGATCTTCTTGAGATACAGGTCTATCCAGTATTACGACTTGAGCGAACTTCTCATGAATTTCCACAAAGAAGTTCTCATGGTAAAACCTTAATTGATACATCGTTTCAATTCCTTAAACAACAACTTGCAAGCGTACCCAGCGGTACGCATGATAATCAAATTCCCGAAACCCTTCCGGACTTCGGTTTGTTTGAGCCCCTTAGTGAGGGAATCCTTGAGACTCTGCTCTATATTGCTCATCAGTAGCTGGGAAAGAAGCTCTAGCTGAGTATCAAAATTAGCAGCCTGCTCCTTCTTGATGAGCGGCTTCATCTGGTTGTTGATGAGATTTTTGATCTTCCGCTGTGATGACTTCAGTTCTCGCTTGATCGTTTGCGATCGCGCAGCTTCCTCCGAACCGTAAAGCGCTGCTGCTTGTTTGTCATAATACTCTGCCACCTTGACACATTGAGGAGTTAGGGGACGAGACTTCTTGGAGGCAATCACGGTGAGTACCCACAAATACCAAGCAGACCTACACATCTTACTCCCTGAACCGGACTTAAACCGGGTTTCATCCCCAGAGCTGTCCTCCACGCCCGCGCACCCTAACCGCTTTTTGAATTGTGGAAGGGAGTCGTACTTACTGATAGGGTATATCTGAGAGATGAATATCGCTTGAGTCCGTGACTTCATGCCAAAGTCTTCCATCACTCGCCGGTATTTTTCCACTACTGGGGAGCAAAGGAGACGAGCCAGCTCCTCTTCAATTTCCCTCTCGATAAGATGAAAATTGCACAATTGAGTGGCTAGTTTTCTGGTAAAGTAAGAAATATTTCCACCATATTGTGAGGAAACAGATTTCGCCCACAGCTTCTCGTACATAGCTTGTGTTCGAGGATGTACCTTGTGACCTGCTAGCCATGCCCACAAAGGAGCTAATCCAGAATCATTGGGGACTGATACCCTTAGCGATACTTCAGGAAATTCCTCAGCTAACTGCTGTCTCAACCGGTTAATAATTGGACTTTGCATCCGGTTAAGAGACTGTAGGTGAAGGTAATTCTCCCTCAGTTTTTTGGGTATACCCGGTGAGAATTGGAGAAACATCTCGTCTCTACCATAGTTGTCCCAGAGGTACGAACATAGAGCTAGTGCGTCAGCCAAATCGTTTTTGTCTGGGAGCTTGTGGCCTAACCGGTGGTGCTTGACTTCCGAATGTCCCACCCAGTAAACAGCTATGTTCTCAACCTCACAGACCTTAGCAATAAGGGCGGAATAGTACATTCCTGTAGGTTCGAGGGCGACAGCAGCGGGGTTCAACCTTAAAAAATCATTGATTCCCCCTTGGGTAAAGTAAAAGCTGAGTTCGTCTTCCTTAGGGTTACGCGATCGCGTCTTCCCTTGTTCGCGCCACAGCTGTTTTACATTCTTTGGTCGCTCTGTTAATGGCCAACAGACAATGTGGTCTTTACAGACATCACATCCGACAAATACTTGTTTCATTTAGTTTTCCTGGTTCGGTCTGGGAGGTATTGCGCTCACACCAGTTTTGCCGTCACGAATCTCCCGCATTTGTTCAACAATTCATTCTTCAACGGCCTAGGTGAGTGAGGTGGAAGCAGGGCGCCGACATGAAATTGTACATTCGCTAGAACACTTCACTTCTCATCTGCATACCCTGCTTGACCCTCAATCCCGGAACCAATGGTTCCAGGAGCGATTGAGTTGCGCGACTCAACCGCATCCCGCCTATTTCTATGAATAGGTCGGGTGCGAGTGAGTTTACAACTTAATGTCTAAGAATTCGTCGAGTTCTTCAGACATTGCTCCCTTGAGCAGTTCTTGCTGTTTCTTACGTAAAAGCATCAGCTCAGCCACGACATTAGTAGCACTATGCGCTCCAACAAAAACAACCTCATTGCCAGGGAGTTTGAGATTTAATTGGTTTACTTTTTTAGAACCTTTGTCCAGATAAACGTCAATACGCTTGACATTATTTAGGTTGATGAACGTCCCAATACAACCATGATTAAAGTTGCGTTGAGGAAGGTAGAGTAAATACGGTGGAACCATCCCATTAAGCTGTTCCATAAATTCGATCTCCTTTCTACTTTTTGGTTGAGTTTTTCAATTTCCTGTAGCAGCAGGTCAGCTGAATGACCAAAGAAAACTAAGGTTGAACCGTTGATCATCGTGACACTGACTGCTGGTTCTTCTAGTTCGACAATGAGTGCTACATCTGCGACATGGACTAAATTAATGTGTCTGCCACCTCCTTCGGAATAGGGTAGGAACACAAACCAACTGTAGGGAACAAATTTCCCTGATTTTTGAGGTATAATCATAGGCGAACAATGACGAATTGATGTGTGTGCGATCGCCGTCATCCATGATGCGATCGCATTTAACTATCTCAGCGGATGCTTTGTAAGATTACCCAGTTTGGTTCGGGGTAAACTTTGCGTAAAGTGGCAACTGCTGTCCTGGCTACTTCGAGGTTGTCATAAGTTCCAGAAGTGTGAAATGACATCTTATTGTCTGTGTTCTTAATAAAGAAACCACAGCAATAGCGAGGTGATGGAGGGTTGATGCTAACGGAAATTGGGTAGCAAGAAATCACGTTATGCTCAGTGTCTTGGATGAACTGATCTATTTCTTCCGGGGAAATATCCCGCCGATTGGCATAATATTGGAGGCCAGCTTGCCTTGCTACTTCAGCTGCATCAAGCCCATTCATCGCCCCTATGTAGGCAGACAGTTCACCAATCAGTGCCAGCTGGTCAAAGATAAAAGCCTTCCTGTCTTGAGTTAAGTCATGAAAGGTTGCCCCTGCCGTGAACTCAGAGTTGAGTCCCTCGACTACATTAAGGTCTACAAACCGGTCTGCCCCCGCGTGCAGTGCAGTGAGCAACCCTTGTAGTCTCAGCTGGTGCTTTTGTGATTGGTTAGCTGGATGGAATTTAGCTCCGTGTATTTGCACAGCCAGGAAGATTGCATACTTCAGTGACAACTTAAGTTCAATCAATCCAGGTGAGCCAACTTGTTTCCGACAGAGTACCTCAATCAATTCTGATTCTTTATTCATTTATTCGCGATCGCACAAGTTTTTAGCTCATACGATTTGGTAGAAGTGCTGGAACATGAAAATCGAGCTTGGCTGGTATCCGCTGTTACCTCCGTTTCTAGTAAAGCTTGACAAATCTCACCGAAATTATTAGCAGCACAATCTGCCAGAGCCTGACATCTCAACCTCTTCAATGGTCAGTCCTCAAGCGGTATTACTCGTGATACCAATAGTTTTTGAATTAATCGTGGGTGAGTAATATTGGGTTACTAACTGCCGAACAGGGTGCTTTATCTGCTGGCAGTTAGTATTGTTGTTCTCAAGAAGCGGGACATTTGTTCCTCTTCCATGTCATCATGGTAAAAGGTAAAGACGAAAAACGCAACCCCAACTCAGAAATGATTAGGCAATTGAGGTCGAAGCTAGGTCTTACTCAGACTCAAATGGCGCAAAAATTTCAAATGAGCACTAGAGGTTGGCGGCGTTATGAGGAGGGTAGTAGAGAACCTAGATTGTCATTCTGGCAAGTGAAAACACTAATAAAACTGATGAACGATGCCAATTTATCCCTTGATATTCTCCCAGATCCACCAAGCGACGCTGGAGGGAAAAACCAAGAAAACTTAGCCAGTGAGTCCCCAAATGGAGACTAGTACATAAGTAGTTCAATAAGCTGCGCAGATGGAACAAAAACCACTATTTGACCTAAGTGATTTTACTCAGTCTCCACCGGACAACAAGGCTATTTCCCCGGAGATTGTTGCTCCCAGTAAGCGTGGCAGCGGGAAGCGCAGCGCACAAGGTGGTAATTCCCAATTCCCCATTCCGAACAGTTCCATCACTTCCATCGATGTAAGTGATGGAACTAATCAGATTCCGGAAAGTTCCAGCACTTCTGGTGATGGAAATTGGAAAAACTTCAGTGGTCACAGTGATGAACATATCCAACAGACTTTGAGACTGGCTGAAGTAAAAAGTTCCTTGGAGTACAGGGGAGTGATCGGGGAATTGGGAATTAGTCCTAATTACTGCGTTGTTCACATGATTTTTGTGGAAGGTCTCCAAGATTTCGCGATCGCGGTCGGAACCTATGATGTTCGGGATGCCTTTCTTATATTCATGGAGGTGATTGATGAGGTGCTGGCAAACCAACAGTTAGGGTGCAGTTCCATTAGTGAGCGCACCCTAACCAAGATAATTACCAGACCCAAGTTAGGGCGCAGTACCACCGATGACCGCACCCTGACCAAACAGTCAAAAGGCCATCTGGTGGAGAAAACCATCAAGGGAACTCGCCAGTTGTATCGACGCTGGAGGGAAGGAGGGAAATACCGATCAGAATGGGTTAGGTCACTTGGACCAGCTCACAAGGAAATTAAGTAGCAGCAGAGAAAGTATGCGAGTCAGATTTATTTATCAATCAGGAGAGCAAATAATGAAACTGCTTCATCTTGACCACACTTACCTCCATTCAATTTGCGAGGATTACCTAACTATCCACATTGAGATAGGCATTCCCCACTTCTGGAATTTTATCAAATCTTGTCTATGTTACCGTCAGGCGGTAACTCTACAAGATCCTTACTGGGATGGGGATAGATGGGTGGAGTACGATGAGATCCGCTTTTTCTAGGTGAATTTCCACCTCCGCACCAAACCCAGGGATTGGCGCTTGTCCCTCAATAAAAATGCGATCGCCCCCAGAGTACAACAACTAGTTGTACTGGGGGCGGTATTATTGCGGAAAGGCCGCTTACCTAACACTTGATAGCGACCGACTTATCAAGGGGGCTACTCAAAAAATAAGTAGGGTTCACCATCATAGCATAACTGGCACTCCTCTCTTATTTATTAAGATGAGACCCTGGACTTTAAAGCTCTAGTGATGGCCAGTGATTTGCCGTATCACTTCCAGGGACACGCCGCTATCGTGCATCATGGTAACAGCGGTCGCCCTAGTCCCATGTAAGGAATAACCCTTCTGGTCAAAACCCAGAGTCTTAATGGCCTTCTGGAAGAACTCATGAACAGCAACGCGGGAAATAGGCTTATTTTCAGGTTTTCCCGGAAACATCAGCACCCCTTCTGGCTGATACAAGCGTAATGATTGTTCTAGCAGGGGTGATACAGGAATCACCCTAGAACTGTCCTTCCCTTTTCTTGTCCGTCTTCTGAACGAAATCGCAGCCTTAGGTTGCCCCGATTTTTGATAGCAATCCTCTACAAGGAGCTGCCGAATCGCCCCCCATCTTTCCCCAGTGTAAAAAGCAATATCCAACATGGTTCGATGCTTGGAATTTTTGCTGTAGTATTGCTGTAATAATGAACGGTCTCGTCTTGAGAAAACTTCCGCTTGCCCACATCCATGACTTTTCATTTCGCTACTATCCCCAATAATACTTTACGTTTTGTCCCCCTCAAAACTAAATGTAAAGACAGAGGAATGTCTTTGTTTAAAATGTTAGCATTTCTATCGCTACAAAGCCCATCAGATAAAGATTATGCCATTTCTCACAAGACTTTACATTTTCCTTAGAATGTAAAGTTTAAAAAGTTTTGAATATAAAATATAACAGAATAAGAAAGTAACAAAAATAAGACTTTTATGGGTTTATCAATTGAAGACAGATTTGGAAGCAATGCAACTTTAGTGAACGGAGTACTTCAGGTGCAGGTCTCCGATTTGGCAGTGGTAGGACTAAACAACGCGGATCCGACACCTGACCAAGTATTTGGGGCGCTGGTCTTACTGAATGAAGCAAATCAACCCACAAGTGCGGCAGACGATCCCACAGTGGGTGTGACCATAGAAAAAGGGTTCAAAAACTTTGTTGACAGAGACTCCACCCCCCAGATTGAGCAGCAGTACACAGTCTCTCTCCTGAAATCCGACACAAGTGGAACTATTGACCCTGACGATATAGGGGCGTAGCCCATGCCTTGCAAGTGCACAGACAGGAAAGGCGCGAAACTAAGTATCAAGGATAAGGCAGGACGGAAAGTGATATTTGTTCCTGCTCCGGCTTGCTACGAACTTGATCCTAACGCGGGTGCAGTGATGGAAGCAACCATAGCCTATGATCTGGGATATGGGTATGGTGGAAAAATCATTCAAAAAACGACTGAGATATTTGCACCTTTTTACGAGATACGGTTAGGAATAGATTCTTCTGGAGAGCTTGGTCAAAGGGGAGCATCCCATTTTGGCGAGTTGGCTCCTTCAAGATGGCTGAAACCCTTGCCATGCGGTATTTTTGATAATGTTTTTTCCAAAATGGGATGCTCCCGGTCAAAGGGACAACGACCACTTTGACACAGTAGATATGTCGGTAGCGATTGCGACATCCCACTACGACAACGGACAATATTCAAAAACCCCAAAAGATTGGATAATCGACGGGCATTGGGACTTAGAATCTATTGAGCTTTTGTCCTTGCGTACTATTTCACCAGGTAAAAGCCATTTGCATTTGTTGAAAAATGGATCTATCTACGATTCAATCCCAATAACAGGGAAACCTTCTATTCAAGTCTCCTGTAGCGGGTGTAAGCGGGGAGAGTGCGAGTGCAAGCATCAAGGATACACATGCTGTATTGATAAGAATGGAAAAGCTAGAAAAGCATGAGCTGTTCAAACCTTTCGTCAAAAGCTGATTTAAAAAAACTTGAGGGAAGAATAAAGAGGTTAGAAGGAGAACTGGCTAAATGTATAAAACGCTCTGAAAAAGCTGGTATTGTCAACGAGAGTGCGTCCAAAGGGAAAACGGCAGCAATTGCTGCTATGGCGGGAATGTTTGTTTCCCCCAGTCAAATGGAAGTGCTCAACCGACGCATTTTTCAGGCGCAATCCCAAGTAACAAAAGTAGGTCGTCAAGCGACTAAAGCTGTCAAAAGTTCAGGAAAAGCTATCCAGAGCAGTAACTTGGCGAAAGGCTTTGGAAAGAAGGCAATTAACACTGCCACTAAGTTTGGTTCCAAAGCGACCAAAGCCTTGTCTGTAGCCGATAAAGCTAAAAACGCTGTTAATAAATTATCACCTTTAACTAAACTGCTCCCAATACTGGGAACACTACTTTCCGTTGCAGCAACATTGGCGTTTGTTAAAGTGCTTGGTAGTAGGATTGATGCAGTGGAAAAAGGCGTTGACGGTAGACCTGA
>JAAHHL010000247.1 GCA_010672185.1 Caldora sp. SIO3E6
AATGAATGCAGCATTTATCCGCTGTTTTGGGCATCTGCATCCCCCAAGTTTACCCGGGTTGATGCCAGGTTTTTGAGCTAAGAGATGCAATTTCTTGGGATTTTTTGACTTGCTGCATGATTGAAAGACGAATCTGGTATGGCTTCCACACTTATTCAGCAGACCCTACTTAGGGTTTGCTGGATAAGTCCTTAGCTGTCAGCTATCAGCTATCAGCTATCAGCTTTCCGGATTTTCACCCCGAACATTATTGATTTAACCAGGTATTTACCTACAATGGTGCAAGGTTTTTGAAGCAAAAAATGCAAAAACCTTGGACTATTTTGGCTGGCAAAAGGCTTAAAACCCAAGTCCTGTATAGCTTCCACACTAATGCAGCAGACCCTACTTAAGCTACAACGATATGTAACGGTGGTAACACAGGAGCAGTGGGAGGGAATGCTGGATCGAGAAGCGATCATTCGTCTTAACGAATCACCACCTTTGTTGGTGGTTGAAGTAGTTAGCGAATCTACTCGAACGACGGATTATCGTAGCAAACGAGTAGAGTATAATTGCCCCCCATCAATCCTATTGATCTCATCGAAGCATACCAACCCCTCACACCCCTAGTAACTGAAGCAATACCCCCTGTAACAGTAGATGCTGGTGTAGAGGAACTAGAAGCCAGCTTCACCAGTGAATTTGAAGAGCATTTAGGTATCAGTGATACCCCTATTGTCTCTCTGGAAACTGCTCGCCTCAGGCTCCAAGAGATTGAACAAACCATTGGTGTCAAACCCGCACTAATTTATGCCTTTTTTGCCTCCACCACTGCTTCCTCACAGCCTCAACCCACCGACGCCTTAGAACTAGTACTAGTCACTGCTCAAGGGAAACAGATTCGACACCGAGTACCAAGAGCAACCAGGAGGCAAGTCGAACAAACTGTCCAATTATTCCGCCATGCTGTTACCAATACCACTAGCGATCGCTTCTATCAAAAACCAGCACAACAACTCTATCAGTGGCTCATTGCACCTTTAGAAGCCGACTTGCAAGCTCAAGGGATTAATAATCTTACCTTCATCCTAGAGACTGGCTTACGTTCTGTACCTCTAGCGGCACTCTATGATGGCACAGGCTTCATTATCGAAAGATATAGCATTGGCTTAATGCCGACGCTTTCCCTTACTGATACTCGCTACGTAGGTATCAACAATACCAAAATGTTAGCCATGGGAGCTGCTGAATTCACTGACCAAAATCCCTTACCCACAGTACCAATGGAATTATCCACTCTCACGGGGGAGTTATGGCAAGGCAAATCCTTCCTTAACGAAGAATTTACTTTCAACAAGCTCAAATCGGCTCGCAAAACTCAACCCTTTGGCATTGTTCACCTAGCCACCCACGGAGAATTTCTTCCAGGGAAGTTGAGCAACTCCTACATCCAACTGTGGGATACTAAACTGCAACTAGACCAAGTCAGGCAGTTGGGACTCCATAACCCCCCAGTAGAATTGTTAGTCTTAAGTGCCTGTCGCACCGCACTAGGAGATGCGGAAGCGGAGTTAGGATTTGCCGGATTAGCAGTCTTAGCAGGAGTCAAGTCAGTTTTAGGCAGCCTCTGGTACATCAGCGATGAAGGAACCCTAGGCTTTATGAGCTATTTTTACCAGCAGTTGCGGGAAGCACCAATCAAAGCTGAAGCCTTGCGCCAAACTCAGTTAGCGATGCTCAGAGGTGAAGTGCGGCTAGAAAATGGCAAGCTAATAAGTGGTGACTACATTATCCCCTTACCCTCCGAGCTACAAGATTTGGGAGATAGAGATTTAACTCATCCTTATTATTGGAGTGCGTTTACTTTGATTGGTAGTCCTTGGTAGATTTATTGACTTATTCTCCCAAACCCTAGGGTTTGCTGAAAAAGTAATAAGTAACAAGTAACAAGTAATAAGTAAAAACGAATGCAGCATTTATCCTCGTTTTGGGCATTTGCATCCCCCAAGGTTACCCAGGGATTTCCCAAGTCGATGCCAGGTTTTTGAGCCAAGAGATGCAATTTTCACAGGACTTTTTTGGCTTGCAAATGCTTGAAACTGAAGTCTGGCATGGCTTCCACACTTATTCTCCCAAACCCTAACTATTTTCCCGCAATGCTGCCAGAACCGTTTCGTGAATAGCACCATTGCTGACAATTACACCTTGGTTATCAACGAGTTTGGCACCTAGGGAAAAATTCAGTGGCTGACCATACATATCCGTAACTCGCCCACCAGCCTCTTCTACAACAATTGTACCTGCAGCATGATCCCAAATCTTCTCCCGATAGTTGGGAGTTTTCGGCGATGGTAGGCGTAGGTAAAGAGCCGCTTGACCAGAGGCTACAGCACCATACTTTGCTTGAGAATCCATCCGCAGAGAATCCGCTGTAATTCCTACTGCCTTAGCTACCGCCTCCTGACGGGAATGATCACCATGGCCTGATTCTACACTCTCCACAAACCGGAGATTCCCTTCACCCTTCTCAATTACCTTAATTGGACAGGGTTCACCACCAGCAATTGGAACCATGGTCGCCCCTTGTCCACGCACTGCCACAAACAAGACACCTCGTTCACTTTCTGGTTGGTTTAGATCTACAGGTAAGGCTGGACAAGCCAAAACCCCAACTTTTACCTCTCCTTCTTCTACTAAAGCTAAAGCGACCGCATATTGATCTTGGCGCAAAAACCCTTTCGTTCCATCAATCGGGTCTAATGTCCAATAGCGAGAACCAGTTTTGCCATTGCCTCGGTCAATCCAGCTGAGGACTTCTTCAGAAGTAGCATCGCCAACTACAGCCTGCACGTAGCTAGTTACTTGCTCCAGCTGAGCTGCCATTGCTGGTTCACGGAGTTCAGCGGAGTCCTCTTCTCCCACCACCGGATCATTGGGAAATGCTGCGGCTAATGCTTGGCAGATTAATGCCTGAGAACCAAAATCTGCTACAGTTACAGGACTTTTATCGCTCTTTTCTATAGCTTCAGGAACCCTTTCTTGACGAACTTTTTCGCACAATTTAGCTGCTTTCAAGGCTGCTTCAATGGCAGCCGCTTTTTCTGATTCATAAGACATCGTCAATTAATATCTCCTAATAAAAAAACACGATATTTTCTTGGGGGCAGACAATATGCCTGCCCTGGTAAGTTTATTTATAACAACCGCCCTGGCGATTAGGACAAGGGGCTTAAGCCCCTTGTTAACTTGCCTTACCTGAGAATGTCTTAACCGCCCTGGCGACTGCTATAATACTAAATCCGCCTTTTCAAAACCCCGTTATCATTGATGAGGTTTTGCTCCCCCAGCTTTTTCAAAATGGGAGTTTCTCACCCGGATTTGGTATAAGCCCACCTACTTAAGATAACAAGTGTGATATTGGTTGTAAGAACTGCGGAATTTACCCAGCAAAAACCAACAACCAATAACTAAGTTTTAACTTTTTTCCTTCATGGCCTTGGCCAATTCTGCTGCCACTAAAGGCCGAGAAAATTGAGGTGGGGGTAGCTCACCCCTTCTTAACATCTCCCGTACTTTGGTTCCTGATAAGTGAATTCTTTGTTCGGGGGTGCTGGGACTGGTTTTGGAGGTTGCCATTGTCTCGGTAACCTCACAGAAAAAGGCGTGTTCAAACTTCAGCGGTGTAATACCCAATTCTCCTGGCTCAAACTCATCGAAGATGTACTGGGCATCGTAGGTGCCATAATAGTCTCCTACACCAGCATGATCCCGTCCAACAATGAAGTGGGTACAGCCGTAGTTCTTACGCACTAGAGCGTGGAAAATTGCTTCCCTTGGACCGGCGTAGCGCATAGCTGCTGGGTTAATCGCCAGAATTACCCGGTCTTTAGGGAAATAGTTATCCTTCATAATTTCATAGCAGCGCATCCTGACCTCAGCTGGGATGTCGTCGCTTTTGGTAGCACCAACGAGAGGATGAAGGAACAAACCATCTACAATTTCTAGAGCGCACTTGATAATGTATTCATGAGCCCTGTGGATAGGATTGCGGGTTTGAAAGCCGACAATGGTTTTCCAGCCTTTCTCTTTAAGCAAAGCACGAGATGCTGCTGGATCAATTTGGTAAGAAGGAAATTGGGGATGGGGTTCCCTCTGTAGCAGCCAGACTGGACCGGCTAAATTAATTGCTCCCTGGTCATAGACTACTTTAACCCCTGGGTGCTTGTCCTCGTCCGTGCGATAAACTTTAATCGCCTCGTGAGTTTTGTCGTAACTATATTTTTGAGTTAGTTCTAAGACACCAATAAAATTGCCGCCATCGTCATCTAGACGTACTAAGCTGCCTTCCTTTAACGGCGCTGCTATAGCTTCTTCCACCGAGAGGGTTATGGGAATTGACCAAGGCAAACCGTTGGCTAAACGCATCTTGTCAACTACTGATTCGTAGTCAGCTTGCTCCATAAAGCCAGTCAAGGGACTAAATCCACCGATGGCGATCATTTCTAAATCTGAGGTAGCTCGCTTATCTAGCTTTACTCTGGGTAAGGAGTCGGCTTTATCTAAAAACTCTTGTCGCTGTTCAGGAGTGGCAATGCGGTTAACCAATTGACCGCCGTGGGGGGCGATCGCATCGGGACGCTCACTCAAAGCAATAGTTGGCATATTGAGGGTAAATGATGGTAACTTCTACAGGTCTACTAGGTTGGGACAATTTCAGTGTAAGAAAGGATACAGATACTTACACTATTGCAGCCCCACAAATGGTGACAATGTCCCTGAATTATTTTAGACTCGTTCTGCTACTGGAGTCTTGGGCAAATAACCTAATTCCTCTAGTTTATTCACGACTTTGGCTACACTCTCCGACAACTCTTCTAGATCGGTTCGGCATTCAACCGTCGGGTTAAGGGGTGGTTCGTAGGGGTCATCAATTCCTGTAAAACTTTTAATCTCTCCAGAACGAGCTCGTTTGTAAAGTCCTTTAACATCTCGCCCTTCGCAAACTGCCAGGGGAGCATTGACATAGACTTCCACAAAATCTCCAATTTTCTGTTTTACCTCCTCGCGAATCTCACGATAGGGTGAGATCGCTGAAACTAAGACAATCACTCCATGTTTGGTCAAAAGGTGGGAGACAAACCCAATCCGGCGGATATTCTCATCCCTGTCTGCTTTACTAAAGCCTAACCCCTTGGTTAGATTCTCTCTGACCACATCTCCATCTAAGATTTCTAATTTGTATCCTTGCGATCGCAGATTTTCGGCTAAAGCCTGAGTTATTGTGGTTTTCCCTGCACCACTTAAGCCTGTAAACCAGACTGTTGCGCCACTTTGCTGCATTGTCACTTTTTTTTACTCCTGTAATGATACGCTCTAAATTAAGACTAGACTCATCTGATGCAGATCCAGTAACTTCAGATCAACATTTTACTCATAAAGGCTATATGAGCAATTTCGGGATAGTACCTTAACTCTGAGTTAGCAGATTAAGTTAGCACCAGCCTAAAACTTCCGCCGAGGAATGACAAGGGAAAAATTAAATTATGAGTAATGAATATAGATAACAAAGTAGAGAATTGGAAATTGGGAACAGAGGAAGAAAGATTTGCATTAAGCTGTTCCTTGAGAGCTTGCATCATTCTCAACCGGCTCCAAAACCCCATTTGAAGTACCAACTTCCTGCTAATAGAGCAACTTCGAGCCTTGTGGACTCAAGCCTTCAGCAACAAATTCTGCTTTATGACTATTTTTCTCACCCTTAGCATCGTCTTTCTGACTCTAATCTGCTTCGTTTTTGAATGGTTCCCCGTTGATATTACCGCGATCACGGTAATGGTAGCTTTGATGGTTCTAGATTTAGTTAGCCCAGAAGAGGGAATCTCTGGTTTTGGCAACTCAGCTACCATTACAGTAATGGCGATGTTTATCCTCAGTGCTGGGATTGCTCGCACAGGAGCCCTACAAATCGTCAATGAGCTTTTGTTCAAGTGGGGAGGCAAGCACTCAACCAGGCAAATTTTTACGATGGGGATTATTGCTGGTCCGATTACTGGCTTTATCAATAACACCGCTGTTGTGGCGGTCTTCCTACCAGTTGTGGAAGATTGGTGCTCCAAGCAGAAAATTTCTCCATCCAAACTCCTCATGCCCTTATCATTTATCACAATTTTGGGGGGCATGATTACCGTAATTGGTACTTCTACTAATGTTTTGGCTAGTGGATTGTCAGAAAAGTTAGGCTATGGAGCATTCAGCTTATTTGAATTCACCAAATTGGGGTTAATCACTTTCACTGTAGGCTTGGTATATTTGACAATAATTGCTCCGCGACTTTTGCCAAATCGCAAAGGAGCAAACTCTAATGCAATCAATCAAGACTATAATCTCAAAGACTATGTTAGTGAAATGGTGATTAAACCGGGTTCGACTTTAATTGGACAAACTCTCCAACAAAGCCAAATCCAGCGGAAGTTTGATGTGGATGTGCTGGAACTAATTCATAATGGTAACCGCTTTCCCCAACCCTTGGCAGATAAGCTATTGCAAGCTGGGGATATTTTAATTGTGCGAGGTACTCGAGAATGTCTGCTCAACATTAAAGATGAAAGAGGAATCGATATGTTAGCAGATGTTAAGTTTGGCAAGCAATCCATCGAAGAGGAACTCAGTTCTGGAGAAGAGCGTATTGGAGAAGTATTGATCCTCGCTAACTCAAATTTGATTGGCTCTACTCTCAAAGACATGCGCTTCCGACAACGCTACAATGCTACAGTATTAGCGATTCGGCGAGGACAGGAACTGGTAAGAGAGCGACTAGGGGGAGTGCCGTTACGTTTTGGCGATGTGCTGTTAATTCAAGGTCCAAATCAAAGTTTTGTGGGACTGCAAACGAGTCGCGATTTATTAATGATTGGACAAAGGGATTGGGAAACACTGCGGCGAGATAAAGCTGGGATTGCTGTAGCCATTGGTTTGGGAGTAGTCTTGGTAACTGCCTTGAACTGGTTGCCAATTCTGGTGAGTGCCTTACTGGGAGTGGTCTTAATGGTGTTGACTGGCTGTCTCAAACCAGGGGAACTCTACGAAGCTGTCCGCTGGGATATTATCTTCTTGTTAGCTGGATTGATTCCCCTAGGAATAGCGATGAGTAATTCAGGCACAACAGAGTGGTTGGCTAAAGGGTTGGTAGCAATCGGGGAAAATCTTTCAGGCTATTGGCTCTTGACTATTTTTTATGTTGCTACTGTTTTGATTACGGAGGTGCTCTCCAATAATGCTTCGGTAGTGCTGCTGTTGCCAGTGGCAGTGGAGGTAGCTAAGAACCTAGGCTTCAACCCTCTAGCATTTATGTTTGTGGTAACGTTTGCCGCTTCTAATAGCTTCATGACTCCAATCGGTTATCAGACTAACACCATGGTGTACGGGCCAGGAGGTTACAAATTCCTAGATTTTGCCAGGGTTGGCGCCCCCTTAAGTCTGCTGATGGCGTTGATTATTCCACCGCTGATTATTCTGCTGTATGGGTTGTAGAAATATCCCTGGAACCAAGAGAGTAAGGAGCATTCCATTAAGTGTAAATTAATCAAATTATGAAAAGCCTGTTAGTAGACCTGATAGGAAGTATACGAGGAAACCGCATATTTCTTCTTATTTTATTATTGACTTTTGCTAGCTATGGTTTATTGATAGTACTTTATGCCAACAAAATTAAAAAATTTGCTCTTATTTTAGAGAAAGCATTTTTGATTTTTTTCTTATGCTGCTTAGCGGGATTTAGGTTAACTCCATTTTTACATTGGCATCCTAATTATTTGATTCGACCTCCACTCAACTTTATTTTATCTTATTTTCAGCTGGTTATTTATGCTTTTATGATTGTAACTCTCTTGACGAGAATTCAGTTTTTTGCCAAAACAAAACTGCTAAAAGTTTTGCAATTATCTATTATTGGCAACCCTTTTTTTTGGGGTTTATTAGTCATGGCGATGATGTCTATAAGCTGGTCATCAAGCCCCTTAATAACCCTGAAAGCTGTCATGGTATTAGCCTGTATAAATATACTGGCAATTTATCTAGTAGGACAATACGAAGGTCAAGAATTATTCGATATTCCGATGTGGAGTATGGCAATCATGGGTTTGATGAGCTTTGTTATACGCAGGAGGTCAAACGTAGGAGTAACTGCTGAAGGAGGAGGTTTAGCAGGTGTCTTACCTTCCAAAAATCAGCTAGGCATTCTCATGGCTGTTGCTAGCGTACTGTGGTACTTACGGGCTAATCATCAATCAAAACAGCGTTGGCTTTCTTGGGGAATAGA
>JAAHHL010000248.1 GCA_010672185.1 Caldora sp. SIO3E6
TCGCATGTTAGGTATGAGTCAGCCTACTGACAATGTGGCTCTTCACTTTGAGCAGGGTCAAATTGTCTTCGAGGGAGGGGGACACCGCTTAACCAGCCGCACTCTAGAAGGACAATACCCAGCTTACCGTAAGCTCATTCCGGACTCTTTTATACGCCAGATTACCATTGAGCGGCGTCAATTACTTAGTGCGGTGGAAAGGATTGCGGTATTGGCTGACCAGAAAAACAATGTGATCAAGTTTAGTATTGATAATGTTGAGGAGAAGATTAACCTATCTGTAGAAGCTCAGGATGTTGGCAGTGGACAAGAGTCCATGTCAGCACAAATATCTGGTGAGGGCTTGGAAATTGCTTTTAATGTCAAGTACCTCATAGATGGATTAAAGGCACTGTCTACTTCTGATATTCAAATGCAGATCAATGAAGCTAACACTCCTGTAATTCTGACACCTCTGGGGGGAATCAAAATGACCTACTTAATTATGCCTGTGCAAATTCGCAGTTGAGATAGGTGGTAGGTGGTAGGGAATTTTCCACAAAATTCAAGAAAATTGTTACCAAAAGCTCAGGCATTACTGCCTGAGCCCCTGTAGCCGAAGAAAATCGTCTCTTTGTGTGCAGCAAATATGCAGCTAAAGATCACCAACGGGAGAGTGCAGGGCTTGCTGCATAAGTGGCTCAGCTATACCAAGCAAGGATTTCAAGCAATTTTTGACCGAATAAGGGCAAGGTTTTTGAGCCCATCAGTACAATTTCCTGGCACTTTCACCAGGAAATCCGTAATGAACTCTTGACTTATTACTTATTACTTATTACTTATTACTTCCTCCAGCGAACCAATGGACTTATTCTCCCAAGCCCTAGTTAGGCAGTTAGAGCTTTAGTAGCGACCACCACGAGAGTTGCCACCCCTCCGATTACCACCACCACCACCAGAGCGTCGGTCTTCACGAGGTTTCGCCTTGTTAACTTTTATTTCACGACCCATCCATTCTGCCCCATCAAGGGCTTCAATCGCAGCCGTTTCTTCTTCTTCTTGAGCCATTTCAACAAAACCAAAGCCACGGGGGCGACCTGTTTCGCGATCAGTAGGTAGCTGAACCCGCTTTACTGAACCGTATTCTGCAAAAACCTCACTGAGGTCTTCCTGGGTAACCTCGTAGGATAAATTGCCTACATAAATTGACATAGATGGTCTCCAAAATCAGAAGTGTATAGAGTGTGAGATCTCGGAAAACAGCCTGTCGTCAATACTGGGAGGAGGAAACCTATCAATACTTGAATCAAACATTGTAACCGAATTTAGTCTCACTAACTAGTTTAACCCAGTATTAGACCCTTGGGGGTAGAATTGCAAAAGTGTTGTCAAAAGCTGATTTTGGTAAACTTAACATCAGCTAAACAGCTACCAGCCCAAAGTAGGACAAAAAGATTGTATTCAGGTATACAGAGGCACAAAAAATTAACACAAGATCTGAAGAATTAACACAAGATCTAAAGAAACAAGGCAGGAGGCTCCGAGGCTCCGAGGACAGCAATAGTAATAGGGAGTGAACTCCGGTGATCACCAAGAAAGCTTCCAAATCCAAACGTCTGCGCAGCTATATCCTAACGCCAGTTGGTGTTAAGAAACTCAGAAACAGCATCAGTGCTTTAGAGGATCAGACAGGTTTTAAATATAACTCCTCAAGAATTGCCGAACAGGCTCAACTGATCAGTCCTCAAGGTTTGCATGCCACCACAATTCGGAAAATTTTACAGAGTAAAGGTGGAGTAGATAAAAGTTCACTGCAACTGCTGTTCCGGGTACTGCAGCTCGAACTCGAAGAACCAGACTATACTCAGCCAGGATTAACGGAACTTGTTGCCGTTAAAACAGATCAGGATTGGGGTGAAGCGGTTAGTACCTCCCTATTCTACGGTAGAACTTCAGAATTAGAGGCTTTAGAGCAGTGGATTGTTGAGGAGAGCTGCCGACTAGTTATGATTTTGGGTATGGGTGGCATTGGGAAAACTACCCTGTCAGTAAAACTAGCAGAACAACTACAGGAGTCTTTTGACTATTTGATGTGGCGATCGCTACGCAATGCACCACCTTTGATCGATTTACTGGCTCAACTCATCCCTTTTTTCTCCCAACAACAAGAAACCGCCGCTAATTTACCTAAAACTCCTACTAGCAGACTTTCCCGACTGCTTCATTATCTGGAAACACAGCGTTGCTTGCTGATCTTGGATAATGTTGAGACGATCTTAAAATCCGGTAGTCCCCTAGGGCGCTATCGTGATGGCTATGAAGATTATGGTGAACTGTTCCAACGCATAGCACAAACTGCGCATCGGAGTTGCTTGCTGCTCACTAGTCGAGAGAAACCCCTAGGCATAGCTGCCCTTGAAGGAGAATGTTTACCGGTTCGTTCTTGGCAACTAGCAGGCTTACCAGCTCAGGAAGGGGAAGAAATTTTAGAGTCTAAAGGTCTAACAGGCTCCCAGCAGCAAAAAGAACAACTAACCCAACTCTATCACGGCAACCCCCTAGCCCTGAAGTTGGTAGCAACCTCAATTCAGGAATTATTTGCCGGGGATATTGGGGAATTTTTGGGTCAAGGTATCGTTATTTTCAATGGTATTCGCCAACTTTTAGAGCAACAATTTGAACGCCTCTCTTCCCTGGAAAAGCAAATTCTTTATTGGCTGGCGATTAATCGAGAACCTGTCACCTGTCACCAATTGCGAGAGGATCTTGTGCCTCGGGTTTCCCAGGGGAGAATTTTGGAGGGTTTAGAATATATTAGTGGGCGATGTCTGATTGACAAGGTTACACCTACATTGTTTACCTTGCAACCAGTAGTAATGGAATATGTAAGCGATCGCTTGGTTGAAGAAGTCTGTGAGGAAATCTACCAAACTCATCAGTCGGGAAGTCTCGACTATTTTAAAGTATTAAAGCACCAGGCACTAATTAAAGCTGAATCTCAAGATTACATTCGCCTCTGGCAAGTAAATTTACTTCTCCAGCCGATTATTGAAGAGTTATTGACGAATTTTGGTCACCGAGAAAACCTCATCGCCATCTTAACCGAAACCATTTCAGTTTTACGTTCTCATCGATACTCGACTCCCGGTTATATCGCCGGTAATATGCTGAATTTACTGGTACAGTTACAAGCTGATTTGAGAGGTTATGACTTTTCTGGATTAACCTTATGGCAAGCTTATTTGCCAGGGGTAGCTCTCCATCAAGTGAACTTTACCCAAGTTAATCTAGCTAAGTCGGTGTTTAGTGAAACCTTTAACCACGTTCATAGTCTTGCCTTGAGTCCCAATGGCAAATACTTAGCTACAGGACATGCCGACGGTGAAGTGCGCTGGTGGCATCTCGCCGATGGGAAACTACTATTCCGAGCCTCAGCCCATACGAGTAAAGTGTGGTCAATGAGTTTTAGCGGTGATGGTAAAATTCTTGCCAGTAGTAGCTTTGACTCTTCAATCTGTCTTTGGGATGTGGACAAGCAGCAGCTGCGCCAAATACTAAGGGGTCATGATGGATGGATTTGGTCAGTTGCTTTTAGTCCCCAGGGTAATTTGTTAGCTAGCGGTAGTAGCGATCGCACTATTAAACTTTGGGACATTTCCACAGGAACTTCTATTTACACCTTAAAGGGACATACTGAAATCATCCAAGCAGTAACTTTCAGTCCTGACGGTAAAACCCTCGCCAGTGGCAGTGTTGACCAAACTGTGCGATTGTGGGATGTGGACAGTGGACAAGTGTACCAGATTCTTCGAGGACACATACATCAGATTTCTGCTGTTGCATTTAGTACTGATGGCCAGACTTTAGTTAGTTGTGAAGGGCAAGCAATTAAACTCTGGGATGTCAAAACTGGGGAATGTTACCAAACCATTACCAAACAGCTTAAACTAGTTTGGTCAATTGCGATGTGTCCTCTTAGTGCAGCTTCTGGACAAGCAACACTCCTAGTAGGAGGGGATGCTAGCGTTGTAAAATTCTGGGAGCTAAAAACTGGGAACTGTCTGCAAACTCTATCAGGATTCACTGGTCAAGTTTGGTCTGTCGCACTGGACTCTACAGGAGAATTCCTAGCAGCCAGTGATAAGCGAACTGTAAAAATATGGCAAATTCAGAGAAGGCAGGAGGCAGGAGGCAGAAGGCAGGAGGCAGAAGGCAGGAGGCAGAAGGCAGGAGGCAGTCCCGATGAAAAAATTTTCACCACTATGCATGATAATCAATCTCTCCGCGTCTCCGCGTCCCCGCGTCCCCGCGTCTCTTTTCAAATCAGGAGTCAGGAGTCAGGAGAGGTTGCTACTGATAGTCCACATCTTAGAGCCAAGGAAATCCAAACCCTAAATAGTTATACTAACTCGGTTTGGTCTGTAGCCTTCAGTCCTGATGGGAAGAGCCTTGCTAGTGGTAATGCTGACCATACAGTCAGGGTTTGGGATATCGATAGTCGTTGCTGCATCAATACTGTACATCATCACCACAAACCAGTCCATTCCTTAACATTTAGTCAGGATGGCAACATTCTGGCTAGTGCAGGTGAAGACAAAGCTATTTGGGTTTGGGAGCAACCGAAGGGTAAAATTTGTTCTACACTATTGGGACATACAGATTGTATTTGGTCTGTGGCATTGAGCCCAAAAGGTGACCTTCTTGCCAGTGGTAGTGCTGATCAAACAATTCGACTTTGGCAAGTTAAGGATAACCGGAGCCTCAAAATCCTCCTAGGACATGAAAGTTGGGTATTATCCGTTGCCTTCAGTCCCGATGGAGAGTACTTAGCTAGTAGCAGTGCGGATCAAACCCTGCGGCTGTGGGATGTAACTACCGGTGAATGCCTCAAAACCCTCTTCGGACATCAGGGTTTAATTGGCTCTGTAGCCTTCAGTCCCGATGGTAAAATCTTGGCTAGTGCTAGTGAAGACCAAACAGTAAAGTTGTGGGATATGGACAAGAGCAAGCTCTGGCAAACTTTGCTAGGACATCAGAGCTTCATTTGGTCTGTAGCCTTTAGCCCCCAGGAAGATTTGCTTGCTAGTAGTAGTGTAGATCAAACGATTCGGCTGTGGAATACCCAAACTGGGCAGTGCATCCAAGTTTTAGAGGGACATACTCACCCTATTTGGTCGGTAGCCTTCAGTCCAGATGGAACAATGTTAGCGAGTGGAAGCGATGATGAGACGATTAAGTTGTGGGATGTAAAAACTGGAATGTGCCTAAATACCCTCAGACCAGAAAGAATTTATGAAGGAATGAAGATTAGCGGAGTTACGGGATTGACAGAGGCACAGAAGGCAACTTTGATCAGATTGGGAGCGGAGAGTTAAGAATGGAGAATTGGGAATTGGGAATTGGGAATTGGGAATTGAGAATATAGCGCTACAAGTTTAGCTTAGGACACTCCTAAACCCTCCAAACCAATTATGACTTACTGTTACCTAGCGCGTAGAGCTATTCTCTTTGTCCCCTTGTCTCCCTTGTCCTCCTTGTCCCCCTTGTCCGGGTGAACGAAATTTTGGGTGGGACTTCCCAGCTAAGTATCCAAAAATTATCAGTTCTCTCTTCTTCCTCCGCTCCTCTGCTCCTCTGCTCCTCCGCTCCTCTGCTCCTCCGCTCCTCCGCTCCCCACCCTTGTCCCCCTTGTCTCCCCATTCCCCGTCTTCCCGTCACATCATCTTGCTTAAGTTCTCCTTAAAGTCTCTATCTTCACCCTAAACAATAGTTGCTTAGCAAACACTAGATATATAGCAGTTCTTTGTCTAATAACAAAGATGCTACTCCCTTCTGGTGCAAAAACACAACTCCTCCGTGTCCTCTGTGCCTCTGTGGTTCATTCCATCCATAACATAAATATTCAAAAAAAGATGTGGCATTCAAACAACCAATCCATACCAACTGTACAGCAGCCCGACGAAGTGAATAATCAGACCATGCGCCGTCATTTAAATGCAGATATTTTGATTGTTGATGACACCCCCAGCAATGTGGAAGTTTTGACCACTGTGTTAACGGATCAGGGATATCAAGTGCGCAGCGCCACCAATGGGAAGAAGGCTTTACAGGCAACACAAGTTAAACGACCTGATTTGATTTTGTCAGACATCATGATGCCTGAAATGAATGGTTATCAACTCTGTGAACATTTGAAGGCCAACCCTCAAACTGCTGAAATCCCCATTATTTTTATCAGTTCTCTGCATGAATCAGTTGATAGGGAAAAAGCGTTTGATGTCGGGGGTGCTGATTATATTACCAAACCTTTTCTGGTTGAAGAATTATTGGTTAAGGTTAAGTATCAACTACTGATGAAGTAGTATAGTAATGGATAATGGATAATGGATAATGGATAATGGATAATGGATAATGGATAATGGGGAATAGATAATAGGAGATGTGCCTCACGGATGCGAGAACTGCTATATCAATTGAGAGGGTTAACAATGACTAATGACCAATGGCTAATGACCAATGGCTAACGACCAATGACTAATGACCAATGACTAATGACTAATGACTAATGACTAATGACTAATGACTAATGACTAATGACTAATGACTAATGACTAATGACCAATGACCAATCTAGAAAAGTTCCTCTACACCTGATTTTGGTAGTGTCTTGTGTCCTGCAAATCTTGGGGAGTGTTGGACTGACTGGATGGCTGGCATGGAGAAATGGACAACAAGCTGTTAATGATTTAGCTGAGCAGTTACTGAGCAAAACTAGCCAACAAATTCAAGACCAACTTGAAATCTACACGAAAGTCCCCCCTCTCGTCACTCAAATCAATGCTACATCCTTACAACTTGACAGAGCGCTTTGAGGATTTTAGCCGAATTGACCAGACTCAGCAGTTGCACTTTAAACTTGAGGGCAAGCGGCAATTAGTTCAAGTAACACCCTTTAAGGATGAATGGGGTTTGGATTGGTTGATTGTAGTAGTGGTTCCTGAATCTGATTTCATGGAACAAATCTATGCCAGCACCCGCACGACAATTCTACTTTGCTTGGGTGCTTTAGGAATGGCGATCGCTCTGGGAATCGCTACAGCTCGTTGGATTAGTTTACCAATTCGGCGCTTGAGTCAGGCAAGTAAAGCGATCGCAGATGGAGAGCTCAACCGCAAAGTACCGGTAGCCAATATTGAGGAACTCGGCATCCTTGTTCAATCATTTAATCAGATGAGCGCTCAATTATGGCGATCGCATCAGCAATTAGAGAACTATTCCCAATCTCTAGAGGAGCAAGTCAGCATTAGAACCCAGGAATTGCAACAGGAGATTGAGGAACGTCAATTGCTAGAGCAAAAGCTGCATACTTCTGAGGCTCAAATTCGTGCCTTCTTTGAGGCGATGACAGATATTGTCCTATTGGTAGATGCGGAAAGTCAAACTATCAAAGCTGCACCCACTCATCCAGAACGCTTATACCCTCCGGATACTGATATTCTCAATCAAACCATCGATCAATTTCTTGGTGAGCAAGGGGAAATTTTTCAGAGTCAGATTCAAAAAGCCTTAGATACTCAGCAAATCGTTAATTTCGAGTACAGTTTAACTATTGGTACAGAGCCAGTCTGGTTTGCTGCTAGTATTGCACCTGCCTCAGAAAATTCCGTCGCTTGGGTCGCTCGTGATTTGAGCGAACGCAAACAGGCAGAGGAATCCCTTAAGCGTCGAGCCATCATTGATAGTCTACTCAGTGAGATTTCCCGTGCTTTTATTGACCAAAACGTAGACGCAGCCATTAATCTTACCCTGCAAGTCATTGGGGAATTTACCCATAGCGATCGCAGCTATCTTATCGCTTACTCTGAGGATCAACAGTACATGACCATCACCCATGAATGGTGTGCCGCTGATATTGCTGCTTCAACTCACCATCAACAAAGAGTAGCAATCAAAGCTTACCCCTGGCTTCATGAGCAGTTAAGGAGCGGTAAAATTGTCCACATTCCCCAGATAACCGATTTCCCAACCGCCACTGCTACTGAGAGAGCTAAGCTCAAATATCAATCGCTTCAATCAATGGTTAATGTACCTACCATCCACTCCGGTAAAATCTTGGGAGCAATTGGTCTAAATGCGGTGCGATCTCCTAAAACTTGGTCACCAGAGGAAATTAACCTACTCAAGCTTGTGGGGGAAATCATTGCCATTGGTTTAGCACGCCACCAAGCTGAGGTCGCCCAACAACAGGCAACCGCTGCTGCTATGGCAGCCAACCAAGCAAAAAGCAAGTTCT
>JAAHHL010000249.1 GCA_010672185.1 Caldora sp. SIO3E6
GTATTGGGAGAAAAAGTCGGATTATTCGCTGCCGAGATTAATGCTTCCGGTACTAATGGTGGTGGTACGGTATTAATTGGTGGGGATTATCAAGGTTCTGGTTCAATATTGAATGCTGAGCGCACATATATTAGTAGGGATTCGGAGATTAAGGTTGATGCGCTCTTAAATGGAGATGGGGGTAGAGTGATCGCTTGGGCTGATGGAACTACTGGGTTTTATGGTAGGATTAGCGCCCGTGGGGGTAGTAATAGTGGCGATGGTGGGTTTGTTGAAGTTTCCGGTAAGGAGAATTTGATTTTTCGAGGAGAGGTTGATACTACTGCTCCTCAAGGAAATTTCGGTACGTTGCTCCTTGATCCACAAGATATCATCATTGTGGATAGTCCTGCTGAACCAGATGATGGTGAACTTGCGGATGGTAGAATTCTCGATACTGATAGCCCTGGTGATACGTTTACGATTTCTAAAGGGACGCTGGAAGCTATAAATGGTGATGTTTCATTGGAAGCAAGTAATAATATTGTTATTGCTGATGATGTATCATTAGACTTTGATAATGACATTTTCCTATCTGCTGGCTCGATTACTTTTAAAGCAAATGCTGACATGGATGGTGTTGGCAAGTTTTGGATGGATGCAGGAGAAACAATTAAAACGAATGGACGAGATATCAGTATTGAGGGAGCAAGTATAACAACTGGAATTATCGACACTAATGGTGGAGATATTAGCCTTACTAGCACAGTTGGCGACATCATCACAGACGATGTTGAATCAGATGGCATCATATTCGGAGGTGGTGATATTACCCTTGTTGCCGAAGGCAATATCAATACCAGGCAGTTGGATGCTAGTAGTAATGGTTTAGGCGATGGTGGTGAGATTAGGCTAAAGGCTAAAGGCGGCAACATTCAAGTAAGTAACTCCATTGAATCTGAAAGTTTCTTTGGCGATGCTGGTGAGATTAACCTAGAGGCTAACGGCAATATCTATGTCAGTAAACAAATTGAATCTGGCAGTTTCTTTGGCGATGCTGGTGAGATTAACCTAGAGGCTAACGGCAATATCTATGTCAGTAAACAAATTGAATCTGGCAGTTTCTTTGGCGATGCTGGCAATATAACTTTCCACACTAATGGCAACATCACCACAGTAGGAGACATCATATCTACCAGTAATGACGGCAATGGCGGCGAGATTGCACTTACTAGTCACAATGGTAAAATTGACACCACCTCAGGTAATTTAATTTCTGCCTCTGATGCTGGTAATGCGGGAGACATTAATCTTGCTGCCGAGGGCAATATTATTACCGGAAATACAATTGCAGTTAGCCAAGATGGCAATGCTGGCAATATTGAGTTCAACAGTAACCTTGGTAATATCAATACCACCGCAGGAACTTTAATCTCTGCCTCCGATGAGGGTAATGCAGGAAATATCACTCTTACTGCCAAGGGTGACATTATCACTGGAGATGAAAATTCCACCAGCAACGACTTTAATGGAATTGCATCGGACATTAACCTCGATAATATTGATATCAACCCTGGTAGTTTAATCTCTACCTCTAATGCTGGTAATGCGGGAGATATTACTCTTGCTACCGAGGGTAATATTACTACTGCAGATACAACTTCTGCTAGCCGAGAGGGTAATGGTGGCAATATCAAGTTCAGCAGTAACCTTGGTAGTATCGATACCACCGCAGGAATTTTAGCTTCTGCTTCTGATGAGGGTAATGCCGGAGAAATTAATCTTATTGCCGATAGCGATATCACCACAGGAGATATTCAAGCTTTCAGTATTGATGGAGATGGTGGTGCGATCGCTCTTACTAGTACTCAGGGTAAAATCGATACAACTCCAGGAACTCTAACTTCTGCTTCTGATAGCGGTAATGCCGGAGAAATTGAGCTTATTGCTAATCACGATATCACGACAGGAGATATTCAGGCTGTAAGTATTGATGGAGATGGTGGTGCGATCGCTCTTACTAGTACTCAGGGTAAAATCGATACAACTCCAGGTACTTTAACCTCTGCTTCCGATAATGGTGATGCAGGAGAAATTAATCTTATTGCCGATAGCGATATCACCACAGGAGATATTCAAGCTTTCAGTATTGATGGAGATGGTGGTGCGATCGCTCTTACTAGTACTCAGGGTAAAATCGATACAACTCCAGGTACTTTAACCTCTGCTTCTGATAGTGGTAATGCCGGAGAAATTAATCTTATTGCCGATAGCGATATCAAAACAGGAGATATTCAAACTTTCAGTATTGATGGTGATGGTGGTGCGATCGTGCTCAACAGTACTCAAGGTACAATTGATACAACTCCAGGCACTTTAATCTCTGCTTCTGAACGTGGTGATGCGGGAGAGATTGATATTACAGCCAACAGCGATATCACTATAGGAAATCTTCAGGCTGTTAGTAGGAAGGGCAATGGGGGTGACATTACCCTCAGGAGTAACAATGGTGAGATTGAGACTACAGGAGGAATTGTTAACTCTGGCTCGATATCTCGAGAAGGTGGTGATATTACCTTTACCGCTAACGATGATCTTAGGCTCACAGGCATTATTAATACCAGTGGGAATCTAGTAGGAGGGGATATTACCCTACAAAGTACTAATGGTGCAATTAACGCCGAGCTATTGCTCCTCAACTCAGGCTGGTTATCTTCAAATAGTATCAAAATCGTTCAAGATCATCTTCCGCCGCTGCCACTTAATATATTTGCCGTAGCAAGAGTCAATGCTGGCGATATTACACTCTCTGCGAAGAATGATATCAATATTACTACAGGTGCGATTAATGCTTCTTCTGCTCCAGATGTTTTAGTTGATGGAGAAACTATAGCTGTTGGAGGTAATATCAGCTTTACTAGTAGTGAGGGAGCTATCTCTTTAGAAAATAACTTTATCCGCACGAACATCCGTAGTGACAAGCCTTTAGATAGGGGAGGAGATTTTAATTTCCATGCTAGGTCAGTCTCTTTAATTAATAGTAATGCAATTACCTTCAATCACGGCTATGCTCAGGGCTCGAATATCAATATAAATGCAACAGAATTCGTTGAACTAAGTCAAGGTAGCTCTTTAGGCACTCAGGCTCGAGGTTCTCAAGCGACTAATCTGACTATTGATACCCAAGAGTTGAGGATTCGAGATGGTTCGCTCTTATCTTCTTACAGAATTGGCGAATTTCCTTTTCAGGATAGGGGAAACTTGAGTGTTAATGCTGATTCAGTAGACATTAGTGGAACTTCAGCTGATGGTTTAATTCCTAGTGCTTTAGCTAGTGTGAGCGCAAGGGGAAACAATGCTGGAGATGTCAGAATTAATACTAATCAACTAATTGTCCGAGATGGTGGTTCAGTATTCGGTGTTACTCTTAACGAAGGACAAGATGCACCAGGAGAAGGGGCAAATGTGTTTATCAAGGCTGATTCTGTAATCGTAACTGGCACCTCAGAGAATCAGTTATTTGGCAGTAGTATATCCGTTGATACTTTGGTTAATGGCAAAGCGGGAAACTTGGAAATTGAAACAAATCAGCTCTTAGTTCAAGATGGAGGAGTAGTATCTGCTTCCACTTTTGGTACAGGTGATGCGGGAAATATTAGCATTAACGCTGGGGAAGTATTGGTTTCAGGAGCATCCTTAGATAACCAAATCAAAAGCGGTATCTATGCTCAATCTTATGATGAGGGAGAGGCTGGTAGTATAGATATTACTACTGGCGATTTAATTGTCCAAGATGGGGCAAGAATCACTGTTAATAGTGAACCCACATCAGAAGATTCTGGTAACCTAATCAATAAAACTAATGCTTGGATTGAGGTTCTCAGGGAGATACCTGAAGCAGATATTGATCCTGATTTTGCCGTGGCTAGGGGTTCTGGTACTAGTGATGCAGGTGATATCACTATCGACGCCAACAACATTTTCTTAAACAACCAAGGACAAATTACCGGTGTTACATCTTCTGGAGAAGGTGGCAATATCAACATTGATGTTTGGGATTTAATCCTGATGCGTCATAACAGTTTTATCTCTACCACTGCTGGCACTGCTCCTGGTGGGGGAAATGGGGGCAATATTACGATTAATGCTCCCTTTATTGTGGCAGTTCCCCAGGAAAATAGCGATATCACCGCCAATGCATTTACCGGCAATGGAGGCAGGATCACCATCTTCAGCCAAGCCATTTTTGGACTCACATTCCGCCCCAGTTTAACTCCCTTTAGCGATATTACTGTCAGTTCTCAATTTGGACTTGATGGTACTGTGGAACTAAATACCCTAGGTATTGATCCTAGTCAGGGGTTAATCAATATATCAGAGAAGGTGCTCGAATCCGAAATTAAGGATATTTGCGCAGCAGATGATGGAAAACCAAGAGTAGAATTGTATGATATTGGACGAGCCGGTATACCCCTGACACCCCATGATTCATTTGAACCCAATTTCTTTGAGTCCGAGTCTCCGGCATCAAATCTTGAGGCTATGCGCCCAGTACCTTATCGATGTAATGGATAATTAATAATGGATAATGGATAATGGATAATTGGTAATGGATAATGGATAATGGATAATGGATAATGGATAATGGATAATGGATAATTATTAATTATTAATTATTAATTGATGTATTTGTCGGGGCAGGTACGCGCGATAATCTAGGTCATTTTACCCAAACTAGATTGCGCGATCGCATTCCATCATCATTGGGGCGGGTTTAAAATTAACGTAATGTTATTCCCCATTCCCCAGGTTATGGATTGGGCGGGTTTTGTCTTAATGTTATCGTCAAATGGGTTAACAGTGACCCTAAACCCGCCCCTACAAATTCCAATTTTATTCCCCAGGTTATGGATTGGGCGGGTTTTGTCTTAATGTTATCGTCAAATGGGTTAACAGTGACCCTAAACCCGCCCCTACAAATTCACGTCATTCAATTCCCAATTCCCAATTCCCAATTCCCAATTCCCAATTCCCAATTCCCAATTCCCAATTCCCAATTCCCAATTCCCAATTCCCAATTCTATTCAATCGCTTGCTGATCTTTATCAAACAAATATAATTTACTAGTATCCACCGCTAACTTGAGTCGAGCACCAGTGTAGACATCTGGAGAGGAAGGCACGCGGGCAATCAAGACAGAATTTTCTTCTTCCTCGGAGCTATCGGCGGGATCTGTGTCATGAGCATCTTCCACTTCTACTCTAGACACAGGGGCATCAAAATAAACAATCATCTCATGACCAAGGGCTTCTACTGACTCGACTTCTACCTCAAGACAGGAATCTGGGGAGACATTGGCATCAAGGAGAGAAAAAGCTTCTGGACGCAAACCAGCAAGAATGGGTCGTCTAAGATATTGCGGTAATTGAGAGTACTTATCTAGTAATCCCTGGTCTAGAGCCAAATGCTTACCTGCCATCTCAATAGTAAAAGTACCGCTTTCCGTTTTTTGCAATTCGGTGTGAAAGATATTCATCGCCGGAGAGCCAATAAAACTAGCGACAAACACATTGGCAGGATGTTCGTAGAGTTCTTGAGGAGGAGCAATTTGTTGCAATTGACCGGTTCGCATCACTGCCACGCGATCGCCCATAGTCATTGCTTCTACTTGGTCGTGAGTGACATAGATCATAGTGGTTTTCATCTCACGTTGCAATTGGGCGATTTCTGTGCGGATTTGCACCCGCATCTTGGCATCCAAATTAGACAACGGTTCATCCATGAGAAACACCGATGGATCTCGAACTATGGCTCTTCCCATTGCTACCCGCTGTCGCTGTCCCCCAGATAGAGCCTTGGGTCTGCGCTCCATTAGTTTATCCAACCCCAGCTTTTGTGCTGCCTCTTTGATGCGCTTTTGTCTTTCATTGGTAGGTATCTTCATCATGCGCAGAGGAAATTCCAAATTCTGCTTTACCGTCATGTGGGGGTAAAGGGCATAATTCTGGAACACCATTGCCACATTACGCTGTTGAGGAGTTTTATTATTTACTACCTCACCACCAATAATCAACTTGCCTGCGCTAATCTCTTCCAAACCGGCTAGCATTCTCATCGCAGTAGATTTACCACAACCGGAAGGACCAACAAACACCAGAAACTCCCCATCTTCAATAGCTAAGCACAGGTCTTTAATGGCAGTGTAGCCATTGGGGTAAACTTTGAACACATGAGAAAATTCGACAGATGACATGGTGATAAGTAATAGGTAATTAAGGGGAATGGGGAATGGGGAATGGGGAATGGGGAATTGGGAATTGGGAATGGGGAATTGGGGATGGGGAATGGGGAATTGGGAATTGGGAATTGGGAATTGGGGATGGGGAATGGGGAATGGGGAATTGGGAATTGGGAATTGGGAATTAACTATAGGGTACAGGGTATATAGCGTTAATTATTGTTATGATGTGTACTTTCAAACCTCAAAGTCCCCCTTTCCAAGGGGGATTTAGGGGGATAGAGGGGATTGAAGTAGATGTAAGCAACACACCCTACACCTTTACTCGGAAATAGTTCAGCCTTTAGTTCCTGTAGCTGCAACACCTTGGACAAACCACTTCTGGAACAGTAAGAAAATAATCAAAATTGGTGCTACCATCATCACACCGAAAGCCATAATATCTCCCCATTGTAGTGGTGGCAAGGCTTGGAAGGAAGTGATTGCAACCGGTAAGGGACGAACTGTTTCATCTATAGTAACCATCAATGGCCAGAGAAAAGAACCCCATTGAGCCAAAAAATTCAGAATGGCAACGCTGGCAAATACTGATTTCGATACGGGAACAATAATTTCCCAGAAGATGCGTATCGTGCTTGCTCCATCTACCCTAGCTGCTTCTTCCAATTCTTTGGGGAGACCAATAAAGAAAGTGTAGAACAGGTAAATCGAGAAAGCGTTGGCAATGAAAGGAAGAATTTGCACGATGTAGGTATTGCGCCAACCGATCATTGCCATTTGGAAAAACAAGGGAACAGCGATCGCTTCAAAGGGGATAATCATCAAAGCTAGCACCACCATCAACAGCAAGTCTCTACCCCGCCAGCGTAAACGAGCGAAGGCATAACCCGCTAAGGAATTAACTGCTAACCCAGCCACGACAATAACAGCGGTGGTAAAGGCGGAGTTCAGGAAAAAGCGTCCAAAATTGACTCGTTCAAAGACATCCCGATAGTTTTGCAAACTAATCTCTGTTGGTATAAAAGCCTTGATTGTACCAGCTTCTGCTAAGACTAAGTTGTCTGGCTTTAAGCTGCCAACAATCATAAAGATAATTGGTGCGATAAACAATAATGCCAAGAGTGTAAGAAAGAGGTAACTACCAACAGTGTTGAGTAATTTTTGGTTTTTACTCTTTTGAGATATAGTTTGAGTCAGGATTTGGGGTTTGGGAGTTGTAACTTGGGACTTAGAAATTGGAGTCTGGGATTTGGGAAGGGTGAATGAAGTTTCGGCAATAGTAAATGTAGTTTGGGCAAGAGTCAATTGGGAATTGGTAGTTTTCATCTTTCTTAAGTTCACAATAGATCAATCAGTAAGAGTCATTTGCTAAGTCATGATAATCTTCACCTCCTTGTCATCAGATAACGGTTTGAAGCCTGAGCCAATGCCACTACCCACGGTAGCTGTTGGATTAGGGCAATGGTATTACTCGAAAGCTCTTTCTTCTTTAATCAGTAACCTTTGTACAATCGTAATTGTCAGTACAATCAGGAAAAACACTACAGTCATCGCCGCGCCTTTGGCCATTTTTTGCTGTTGAAAAGCAATTTTGACTGCTTCATACATCATCGTAGTCGTCGCGTCATTGGGACCACCTTGGGTCATAATTTCTACCTGGTCAAATAAGCGGAAAGCAAAGATAGAAGTCACCAACATTACAAAGATGAGAGTATTGCGCAGCTGAGGTAAGGTGACATGAAAAAATTGATTCCACTTATTGCTACCATCAATAGCGGCGGCTTCATATAATACTGAGGGAATAGACTGTAACCCGGCCAGAAGAATTACCATTTGGAATCCCATTCCCTGCCAGAGGGACAAAAGCATAATGGATGGGAAAGCTAGCATGGGGTCGTGGAGAAAGTCTTTCGGTGTCCATAAACCCAAGGTAATAAATTCCAGGCAAGCATTCATCAACCCATTGGCATTAGGAGCATAGATCAGAGTCCAAACTACTGCTACTAAAGACATGGGGAATACTACTGGCATGAAGAATAGAGTG